>NZ_BAAHYK010000027.1:0-87559 GCF_054657595.1 Desulfocicer niacini | reverse complement strand
GGGCGCATTCCCATTTTCCCGGTTGGATGCTTAATCAAAGAGGGGGCAGGCTTGCGTTATTGACATTATCGGTGGTTTTTGCGTTTACACAGGCTGTGGTCGATAACGTCAATAACACAAGCCTGACCCCGTTGCCCCCACCAACTATGACAAAAAAACCATATTGTGATCAAACCGGGAAAATGGGAATGCGCCCTACTAAAGTTATAAATTGAATTTTTAAAATGGCAAAAAATGAAATGAGAAAACTTGCTAATATATCAAAAAAAACCACAGTTAAAGAGCTTTTAGAACGTTATCCTCAAGTTCTAACTATTTTTATTGAATTAAAACTCAAATGTTTTGGTTGTCCCATGGAAGGACTACATACATTGGAAGATATTTCAATTCAAAACAGGATCGACGTGGAGCAATTACTGATCAACTTTAACAGTAAAATTGATGGGGTAGAAATGGCTTCGGGAAAAAACACACACAACACCTTGACCTCACACGTCCCAGAATAGCCCCAGTTTAACCATAACCACAAAAGGAGAAACAACATGAACAGACGCAAAATAAAAGAGCAGATTTTCTGGATGGGGTCCGTGGACTGGGACAATAGACTTTTTGATTCCCTGATTCCACTCCCGGACGGAACCAGCTATAACGCTTATCTCATTGAAGGAAGTGAGAAAACAGCATTGATTGACACGGTGGATCCGCCCATGGGTAAAGAATTCATGGCCCAGCTTGAGGGTATCCATAAAATAGATTATATTATCTCGAGTCATGCGGAACAGGACCATTCCGGGATGATTCTCCAGGTTCTTAAAAAATACCCCGATGCAAAACTTGTATCCACCCCCAAGGCCAAAGCAATGCTCATGGATCTTTTGAAAATCCCTGGGGATTTTTTTATATCCATTGAAGATGGAGAAACCTTGTCCCTTGGCGATAAGACCCTGAAATTCATTTTTACCCCCTGGGTGCACTGGCCAGAAACCATGGTTACCTATCTTAAAGAGGACAGAATCCTGTTCAGTTGTGATTTTTTCGGTTCCCATATTGCGTCAACTGACCTTTTTGTCACAGATCAAGGACGGGTTTACGAGGCAGCCAAACGCTATTTTGCCGAAATCATGATGCCCTTTAGAAACGTCATAAAGAAGAATCTGGAAAAACTTGCCCCTTACGAGATAGAAATGATTGCACCCGGCCACGGACAGATATTTCCCGACCCAGCTTTTATACTGGATGCCTATAATAAGTGGACCCTGGGCACTCCCCGGAATACCGTGGTGCTTCCCTATGTATCCATGCACGAAAGTACAAGGCTCATGGTGGAACACCTTGTGGCCTCCCTGGTGGACAGAGGGGTAAAGGTGGAGCAGTTTAACCTGGCCGTAACCGATATCGGAAAACTGGCCATATCGCTGGTGGATGCCGCTACCATTGTGGTGGGAACCCCCACAATACTGTCCGGTCCCCACCCCTACGCTGCCTATGCTGCCTTTTTGGCAAACGCCCTGCGGCCCAATACAAAATTTCTCTCCATCGTCGGTTCCTATGGGTGGGGCGGCAAGACCGTGGAGGCCCTTGCGGGAATGATTCCCAACCTCAAGGTGGAAGTGATAGAACCTGTCCTCTGCAAAGGAGTTCCCACAAAAGAGGGGTTTGACGCATTGGACAATCTGGCAGATGCCATCGCACAAAAACACAAAGAACAAGGGTTCAAATAACGCCCATTAAGCTATTAATGGCGGTATGTGTCATTGCCGATACCCTGTCAGCCTTCAGATACTGAGGTAAACCCCGACTGATAGTGGTACGGGCGCATTCCCATTTTTTCAGTTCAACGCTTCATCAAAGAGGGGTCAGGCTTGCCCCCACCAACTATGACCGACAAACCATATTGTAACCAAACCCTAAGAAATAGGAATAGGCCCAGTGGCACCCTTCATCCCTGTCCCTGGTGATCCCGGTTGAGATGATAATTAATCCATGAAGACGTACGATTCAAGGCCCATAATCGCGGTGAAATAAACGCACATGACAATTGATTTTCATCCCCCTGTCGTCTATATCGACGATGGGCACGAACCCAGATGCACCATTTTTCCGGATTGACCTCACAGTACCCGTCCCGGGAACCACCACAGGCACCGTTTCTGGTGTGCTTGGGACACCCCGACTCCGGGCACTGAAATCCAATGTGCTGGATGGCACAATCGCCACAGCTCTGGCAGGAGAGAAACAGTTTTTTTAAGGGATCTTCCAGGAGCAGTTTTACCATCCATGAGAAATTATTCTGATCAAAAAACCCGGCCATACGGAAGTAGAGCGGGGCTGCCAGGGAATTTCGGGTGAAAAAGATTCCATGGGCACCTTTTAAGATGAAATAGGGGATATGATCGGTGAGGGCCGCCATCATTTTCTGCTTTACGGTGGTCGGTTTTACCTTATTTCTTTCCCGGGCAAAAAGGTAATAGTAACCATGATTATGATCTTTAAACTCCGCCAGGTAATCCTGCCAGTTATGCTCAATTTCATCCATCCGGTTCAGTATGTTTCCCACGGTATTAAAACTTTTATGAATCCCACCGATGTGAATACCCCGATAACCCAGCCCCTTTAAGATTACCCCCAGCTTTGCCGTTCGTTCAATGGCCATTTTCAAGCCATCCCGGGGAATTTCCCACTCTTTCACAACGGTGTTAAAAAGGTCATCCGACACATGGACACCGGGCACCCGGCCTCGATTCATGGCCCTTGCGGCCCGGGGGCTTAAAAGATAGACAGAGGCCATGGTGGGAAGATTTATGCCTTTATTATGATTATTGATGAGAAGTTCTTCAAATTTATCGACATTATACCCCAGCTGGGTGATGATAAAAGAGGCCCCGGCCTGGACCTTGAGATCAAGTTTGCGATACTGGGCCTCACATTCGGACAAGGTTGTCTTAAAGGGTGAAATGGCACACCCGGTGAAAAAACCATCGGGATCACCGTTGGCCTCCAGGCGTTCATTGAGTTTTTTCAACATGGCTGTTAGGATCACGGAATCTAAATCAAATACCGGCTTTCCCTGTCCGCCGTATCCCTTTCCGGCATAATCACCGGTAATGGCCAGGATGTTTTTCATGCCCATACGTGCCAGCTGCAGGGCACGGCTCTCCATGCCCACTCGGTTCATATCCCGACAGGCAAAATGAACAATGACATCCATGCCGTATCGAAAAATCTCATGGCCAAGGACATCCGGGCTCAGGGAGGGGTTGCCACCGGGATTATCTGTGATGGAAACCGCTGAAATCCGTCCGTCATCAAATGCATCCCTGGCAATACCCACAATGGTGTCAACAGATCTTCCTGTGGACTGACGTCCAGGAACCAGTTCCAGGGTAACGACAAATTGATCTGGAGTAACAATGGCCTGGTCAAATACGCGAAGCATTTTTTAATCCCCCAATTTTTTTGTGGATCCTGCAATCAAATATTTCAAGGAACGTAATGAAAATAAGCACATCCAACACCATCTTATACTGTAAAAAATGGAAAGAAACCGTTCACTTTTATTCCACAGGTTTGAATCTAACCACTCTCACCGCCCGGGAATGGTTTGTAGAATTCCAACTGACGGATTCAGCCCGCCTTAGCATTGCCGATACGGCCCGGACATCCATCAAAAGCAACAACGGCAAGGGAGTCACCATCAGTTTGAAGGTGGAGGATATCCATGCAAGCCATACTGCTTTTACAAAAAAAAGACTGAACCCCACCCAGATCCGTCCCCTGTGGGGCTCACAGGTCTTTTATCTCCATGATCCCGAGGGAAACCGGCTTGAATTCTGGTCATAAATTTTATATATCCCGAACCGGCTTCAGCAGATCATGTGGTAGCCATCATCATCCCAGTCTCTGGTGATCCCGGTTCAGCTGAATAGCGGGTGCAAGAACGTTCATATGCCCATACAAAAACATCCCTGAGCAGCTCAATTTTATTCAGTTCATATACACCAATCAGTCCATCAATATAAGCTTGTTCAGGTACATCAACAAATGAAAGAGGACATAGATTATCTCGAATAAGGGAAATATTTGCAGATAGACGCGAAACCCTCTTGTTTACATTTTCTTTTGCCAGCTTTCCCTCAGCAGCCTCACCAAATTCCAGGACAGGCTCCTGAGCAAACCGTCTTGAGATAAAATAATACAGACCACCCCCCTGGCTGGAGGCTTATCCCACCCAAAGCCACCCAAGCAACACCATCAAGGAGCTAAGCGTCACAGGAATGCCGACAACGGCATGCTGCCAAAACGAAATTTTAATATCGTAATGAGAGGCCTGCTCCACCACGATGAGATTTGCAATGCTGCCAAGCAGAAACAAATTGCCGGCAAAGGTGCTTGAGACGGCCAGGGTATACCATTGTGTCTGGACCAGGGGATCAATAAAACGAATTAACACCATGACCGCCGGAACATTACTGAAAAAGTTACTTAAGATGACTGACATCCCCGTCAGAACCGGCAGATTATGCAAATCCATCCCCATGAAAGAGAGTTGATTCATGACAATGTCCAGAAAGCCAGCCCGGGCAACTCCATGAATTATTACAAAAAGCGCACAGAACAATGTGATCAGATGCCAGTCCACCAGCCCCATGATATCTCTGGTTTTCATTTTCCGACTGCACAACAAGACCCCGGCAATGCCAATGGCTGAAAACTCCCTTGGTATTGAAGAAAAAAACAACAATACCAGCACAATGATGGCAACGATTCCCTTTGTGGTCTGCCATTTATCAAAGGGTTGACCCGGGGACATATGCGCCATGGATTTTTTTTCATTCACAACCGATATCTGCTGCCGGTATATCAGCAATATAATAAAATAACCGGCACCAAGTGCAAGAAAAGACGGCGGGCTGCACCAGAAAAAAAACTGGGCAAAATTCAACTGCCCGGTCTGCCCGATGAGCATATTCTGGGGATTTCCGATGATTGTTGCCGCCGAGCCGATATTACTTGAAATCGCCAGCCCCATGAGAAAGGGGATGGGATTGAGTCCAGCTTCAACCAAAGACAGCGCCAGAACCGGAGTAAAGGCAAAACACACAATATCATTGGCCAGCATGGCGGACAATAAAGCGCTCACAAGCATGGTGGCAAGTAAAAAAAGGCGCGGGTGCGTATAATAGGGGACTATTTTCATTGCCACCCAGGTGTAAAATCCCCCGAGTCTGAGCTGTGCGGAAATAATCATTAATGAATAAAGCAGCAGGATGGTGGGCAGATCAATGGATTGAACCGCCATTTCCGGTGTAACCACCCCGAAAATAACCATGGCAATGGCACCAAGGAGGGCCACACCAACACGATCAATGACAAGCCCGGGGATTTTTCCAAGGGCGATCCCCAGATATGCAAGACAGAAAATAATAACCGCCGTCATAGACGGTTCCCCGGAAGGATACATGGATACCCTGATTTCTCAAATACTTTCATATTTATCTCACCTTTTTCAGTGTCATTTTTGGGGAAGTATTGGGTTAAACGCTTCAATCAGCATTTCTGATCTCGGAAGGCAAATACTCTTCTCTTGAAGTATGATTCAACAAATCAAACACCACCCGTGCAAAACCAGCCGCTTTTTCAGGATCAGACAATAATTGCATCATCTGATTCTGATGGGCCTTGCCGCTGTCCATCACCGCATCATCAACAGCCTTGGAAAAGTCTCCCAGCATCGCCTGTTCCGGTGAGTTATTAGCAATCTGCATCATCACCTGTTTATTCTCATAGACTTTATCTCTGATGGTGTATGCATAGTTCACCATATCTTTGTCTGTGAGTTCATCGGTGATAAAAAGCTCGTTCAACCGGCTGATAATCTGTGAAATCCACTCTTCTTTGATATCCTTTGCCTTTGCCGTGCCCAGCCCTTCACCCGGGGTCAGTTCAAACCCCTCGGTCTCTTCACACAGCTTCAAATCCTGGCGGCGTATCTCCGATAATCTGTAGTGGCTCAATACCACATTATCAAAGGGGATATCATTCTCTGCTATAAAGCTTTCCCGCAACATGGGCCTGAGATTTCTGGCATATAGGCTCAACTTTTCAAGATCTATGTCATCATAATCAACAATCTGGGACATGAACTCATAAAAACGCACAAAGGTGCCCAAATCCTTTTTAAAAATTTCCAGAAGATCTTTTTCCTTTTTGCACGCCTTAAAGCTGTTCTCGGCATTGGCAATCAACACCGCATCGGCCGTTTTTTTAGTGCGTTCAAACATCTCTTTGGCCAGGGTATAGGCATCTATGGCTGATTTGTAGCGAGTTTTCCAACGCTCCACCGCAGGCTTGCAGATATTGGCAATGGCCGCATTGCTTTTGCTCTTTTGTAAAAACGCCCCGCAAAACTGCTCCACCTCCTGCCACAGGAAAATACCGGCGGCTCGGAGTTTTTCAAACAGATCAAATATCAGATCCGGATTGGAGACATCGCTGAGTTTTGCTGTTTGATAGTAGGGCTGGAAGGATTCAAGAATATCCTGGGGCTCGTTGAAAAAATCTAGCACAAAGGTGCCGCTGTCAGCTTTACCGGGATAGATCCGATTCAAGCGGGACAGGGTCTGCACACACTCAACCCCCCCGAGTTTCTTATCCACGTACATGGCGCACAGCTTGGGCTGATCAAACCCGGTCTGGAATTTATTGGCCACGATCATCACTTGATAATCTCTGGAGTTAAAGGCTTTTCGCATGTCACGGCCCTTAAGATGGGGATTCATATTGTTTTCCCGAAACTTTTCCCCCAGCAGCCCCGCAACATTGGGGTCATTCTCGTTGAACGCCACCTCACCGGAGAAAGCCACCATAGCGTGGATTTTTTGATACCCTTTTTCGCTGATATATTTATCAAACCCCAGTTTATACCGCACCGCCTCTTTCCGGGAGCTGGTCACCACCATGGCCTTGGCCTGTCCGCCCAGCAAGCCCATGACATTTTCTTTAAAGTGCTCGATAATCACCTGCACCTTTTGGGAGATGTTGTAATCGTGCAGACGCACCCATTGGTTGAGTTTTATCCGGGCCTTTTTACTCTCCACCTCCTGATCCGATTCTTCCATGGCCAAGGCCAGGTGATAGGCAACCTTGTAATTGATATAATTTTTTAACACATCAAGGATAAACCCCTCCTCAATGGCCTGGCGCATGCTGTACACATGATAGGCTTGGGGTTTGTTTTTCTTTGAAGGGGCTTCCAGGGCATTGGGCAGCCGTCCGAACAGCTCCAGGGTTTTGGTCTTGGGGGTGGCGGTGAAGGCAAAATAGCTCAGGTTGTGGGACGCCCGCCGGGAGGCAACCGCAGCATCCAGGATCTCATCCGCCGACAGGTCCGCTTCGTCGTCCGCCCTGAGGTCGATCATCAGCACCTCTTTTAACTTCCGGGCCGTGGAGCCGGTCTGGGAGGAGTGGGCCTCATCGGCAATGATTGCATAATGCCGATTCTTTAAGCTCACGTCATTTTCAATGGCCTGCAACACAAAGGGAAAGGTCTGGATGGTCACAATGATGATGGGCTGGGAGGTTTCCAGGGCTGCGGCAAGTTTTTCCGACTTTGTTCCATCACCAATGGTGTTGTTGATCCGGCCCACCACCCCATCCACATGCTCAAACTGGTAAATGGTATCCTGGAGCTGGTCATCCAGGACGGTTCTGTCCGTGACAATGATCACCGAATCAAAGCGCTTGTTGCCCCCCGGATCATAGAGGGATGAGAGCTGATGGGCTGTCCAGGCAATGGAGTTGGATTTGCCGGAACCGGCACTGTGCTGGATGAGATATTTGTGGCCCGGGCCTTCTTTGGCGGCATCATTGATGAGTTTGTTCACCACATCCCATTGATGATACCGGGGAAAAATCAGGGTCTCTCGTTTGTATTTGCGGCCTTCCCAGTCCTCTTTCTCTTTGATCTCCAGATGAATGTACCGGGCAATGATATTTAAGAGATTTTCAGGCAGCAACACCTCGTTCCAGAGATAATCCGTGGCATATTGGGTGAGATCTTCCGGCACATCATTGCCAGCACCACCGTCTTTGGTTCCTTTATTAAAGGGTAAAAAGAAAGTCTCTTCCCCTTCCAGGCGGGTTGTCATGAACACCTCGTACTGGCTCACGGCAAAGTGAACCAGGGCACCCCGTTTAAAGGTTAACAGGGGTTCCGGGTTTTTGGTGGCGGGATCAATGGGAAACCGGGATGTCTTATACTGGTGAATGGCGTTGTCCACTGCCTGTTTAAATTCTGATTTCAGCTCCAGGGTCACCACGGGCAATCCATTGACAAAGAGCACCAGATCAATGCGCCATTTTTTTGCTTTGGTGCCTGTTTCTGCGAGATGCACTGCGGTGGCCCAGGGGCTGTACACCAGTTCCGGCACCACCCGCAAACGGTTTTTTTCATACCGGGCCAGGGTATGGGGATTGAGATCATGTTCCGGCTTGAACTGGCACAGACTGAAACGGGTGCCCCGGTCACGCAGTTCATGGCGCAGCACCCCCAGGGTACCAAAGGTGCGCAGCTCTTTGTTGGCGGCATTGGGGTTAGCTTTGTTCAGCTGTGTGGCCACACGCTCTAAAAACTTTTGCTCGGGATTGTTGGGGTATAATTTGCGGTATTTCTGCCACTGGGTGTCCTGGGTTTCTTTAATAAATTCCAGCAAATCCTCGGGATATAAGGCAAGTTCACGATTATAGCGTTCAGGGGTACCCAGCAGCCACCCATTGGCAACCAACTGCTCGATCATTTCATTTTGAAAGACGATTTCCTTAGATTTGTTGTCCATGCACTCTCTCTTCTCTTAATTTCAGGATGACCCATGCCGAGCCAATTGTATATGTGCCGACAACGCTGTCATGCGAGTCTGTTTTCCAGCCTTTGTTTTGCATTGATAATTGCCTGGTGTAAGCGTTCTGGTATGGTCGTGCTCAAATAAAACGTTTATTTCAGCAAACAATCAATGTCTCTCAGGTTTTTAAGGTTATCCAGCTCAATTGTCTACGCACTGCGTAGACAATCTTTATTTGGCATCCTTCATATCAGCCCCAAAGTACTTTACACTTTTTAAAGAACGAGCACCGGAAAATGAGCAGTCACCTTATGAAAGTGTAAAGTAGGAATGAAGGATGCCCTTTATTTTTTGGGAAAAGTCTCCGCACTGCGGAGACAATTATGCAGCTGTTTTTTTGGTCCATCCTTGACCAAATGCATTGGTTAAATCACGGGCCAGATCCTCAATTACCCGTTTCCCATACTCGGCTCGTTTATCGTTAAGGATTTCATTGGAAATACATTTTCCCACCTGCCAATAAAGCAATGTCAATTCTGCATTTACAGCAACGGCAGCACGTTGTTTGGCAGATTGGATCAGCTGTTTTATTTCTGCAAAGAGGATTTTGTCGCCAGGCGGTGAGTGGTTCATGATGCATCGTCCCTGTTGGTTTGGTTTGGTTCCGGGGCTTGCCAGTTGCGGACGTCTATCTTGCCTGTAACGGCTGCTGATATCAGGGATGTACGACGTTCTTGAAGCAGTGCAATTTGTACAGAACTTTGTTTTTCAAGTTTTTCGAAAGCTTTGTTTTTTTTAAATACATAATCCATTATTTCGAGTCGTTCAATTTCAGGAGGGATTACCAATGGTGTCTCTTTAATGTTTGTAGATGATATCGAAGCCAAATTTGTGCTTTGTTTAGAAACTCTGAAAAAGTGAAATTTTGCGTAACTTGAGCAGGTTAATAAATCTAACCATTCAGGCTCTATTGAATGGGGTCTAATCGCAAAAACATGGTTTTGATGGATGCAAGGATTTAACTTAGATTTCCAAACAGCCCCTCGACCTAACTTGTCATTGTCTCCGCCTTCATTCATAAGAACGTCACCATAGTTTAATGAATATCGCTTTAGCTGATCTGGTTCAATGGCCATTTCATGAACATCATTAAGGTTCAAATAACCATCTTGAACGTTCGCCACTCGTAACATGGGAACATTTATACTAAGCTTGTCAGTAAGATCCTTACCTTTCGGTATCCCTGATTGTAAATTTGAAGTGTGTTTTAGACGTCTGACTATCCAATGCTCCGGCACTTTCCCCAGCCACTCAACACCTGACTCACGCATGGGGGCATGGGGATTCAGGCCTTTGGTAACGGCATGGCTGATCACTGCCTGGCGTTTTTCTTTCAGCAGTTTGGTCAGCAGTTGTTGTTTTTCGATCAGGATATCTATCTTGGCGGTTTCGTGGTCGAGGAAATTGGCTATCCCTTGGCGTTCATTAAAGGAAGGCAATATAAAATGATAATTCGCTACGAAGTTATCTGACACACGTTTTTGGCCACCAGCCCCATACATAGATCCTTCTGCTTTTTTGTTAAAAGGTGCAGAAGTAAGCATGTAATATAAAAATTTTGAATCGCTTTTTTGAAAACATCTAAATGGAATAATTTCAGTCGTAGCAAAAGCAATATCATTTTTTAAACCATTAACTACAGCTCCTTTTCCATTTTCAAAACAAGGGGTTATTTTTGCTATGCAGACATCACCTTCTCCAATATATGTATAACCATTTATAACGTCTTTTAGCCTTTTAACTCTTGATGTATCTAACTTTCCTTTCTCCCCAATTGCCTCCATAGGTAAAAACGTAACTTCAAGATCTGCTGACAAATCTTTACAATGAGATTTTGACGGGTTTAAAGTTGAAAAAAATTTAATTCTTGATATTTTCCAATCTTTCGGCATTTCATCCAGGTCCTCAACCCCAGAATCCTTATACTCACCATAGGCCTGATATTTTGTCATCATTATGAATCCACCTCATTGATTATTCCTATAATCTCAAGGAACATCTTGTCTGGATACGCATCATTAACCAGACAAGATAGAGGCGGTTTACAGGTAGATAAGGGGTGAAATGAACTTAAAATGTCATTTGCTTGCAAATTGGAAGTTATGGTTTTTGCATAATTTTTAAGTTTGAAGAGCTTTTTTTGACATGAGCATCCAATTAAACTTATAACTTCAATGCTGGATTGTTCGAAGATGGCATTCATGCATGAACCTCTCTGAGTAAATTCATAATCTCAGCGCTGACTTTATCCAGATCCGCATCAATATCCGCCAAATCCCGGGGCGGCTGATACACATAAAAATGCCGATTAAAGGGGATCTCATACCCCACAATACCAATCTCCTGATCTATGCCATCTCTTTTGTCTGCATCTATCCAGGCCTCCGGCACATGGGACAGAACTTCCTTGGCAAAATAGGCTTCGTTGATTTCGTTCACTGATTTTGAGGGATCAAGGGGAACGTTCTCAAAATCCCGCAAATCGCCATCGGGTTTATATTCAACCACCTTGCCATTCTTCTCAAACAGCCCGTAAACAGGATCAGCCTTGGCTTTTTTATGGACCTTTTTTATCACCTTTTGGGCATCCAGGTTTTTCCAGGACACGGCAGCAGTGATCTGTTTCTTTTCTTTGGCATCCAGCTTAACGCCTGTGGCTTTGATGGCCGCATCATAACCGTTCATATCATCATGCTGTTCTTTGCCAATGGCCTGTTGCAGTTCTTTTGTTTTCAGCAGGATATCTCGCTGGAATAACCAGATTTTGGTGTCCAGCAGCATTTTGATCTGTTTTTCTTTCAGGGCCTTGAAGTCGGTTTTTATGGCTTTTCGGATATCCGATTCATGTTCTTTTAATACGCCATACCCCTGGCAATCCTGGTCGGTCCACTCCTGCCCATATTCCGCATAGATCCATTTCATAGCCGCATTTAAAGGCTTGGGGGCAAAACGTAGTTCATCTATAAGCTCATCACTGAACTGATAGGATTCCCGCAGGGGACGTTCAATGGTGATGCGGCGATACCCAAATTCATAATGGTTAAAAATTTTGCTGGCAAAGGTTTTCGGAGACGCTGCTTTGGGGTTTTCCGATTGACGGCCCCGATTGCTTTTTTCTTCCAGGGGTTTGTCCAGCTCCCGGGCATCAATGGTTTCAAAATTACCGGCACAACGGGTAATGGTGGCAATGTCATCGTCATCCATGACATTTCGTTTGGAACCCAGGGATTTACGCATCTTGCCGCAAAGATGAATCCCGTTGATCAGTTGCACCTTGCCCCTGCGCTCTTTGGATTTTTTGTTGGACAATACCCACACATAGGTGGAGATACCGGTGTTGTAGAACATATCCGTGGGCAGGGCCACAATGGTTTCCAAGAGATCCGCTTCCAGAATATAGCGGCGGATCTGTGACTCCCCGGAGCCTGCCCCGCCTGTAAACAGGGGCGATCCGTTGAGGATGATACCGATGCGGCCACCGCCCTGGGAGCTATCCCTTAATTTGCTGATCAAATGCAGCAGGAACAAAAGCGACCCGTCGGAGACCCTGGGCAGGCCCGGACCAAATCGGCCGTCAAACCCCTTAATCTGGTGCTCGTCTTTGATGTCTGCTTCTATTTTTTTCCAGTCAACACCAAAGGGCGGATTGGACAGCATGTAGTCAAATTTATCGGCATAGAGCTGGTCCCCGGAAAGGGTGTTGCCAAGTTTTATGTTGGTGACGTCCTGGCCTTTGATCAGCATGTCTGCTTTGCAGATGGCGTAACTTTCGGGATTAAGTTCCTGGCCAAAGGCCCGCATCACCGCCTGGGGATTGAGTTCCCGCACATATTCCATGCCGGAAGATAAAAATCCCCCGGTGCCCGCCGTGGGATCGTAAATGGTGCGGATAATACCCGGTTTGCTCAGGGCGTCATCATCTTCAATGAACACAAGGGCGGTGGTGAGGCGGACAATGTCCCGGGGAGTGAAGTGCTCTCCTGCGGTTTCGTTGGAGGATTCAGCAAAGCGGCGGATCAGCTCTTCAAATACCAGGCCCATTTCATAGTTGGAAACAGCCCTGGGGCTCAGATCGGTTTTGCTGACCTTTTGAATTACCTTATATAAGAGGTTAGCATCGTTGAGCTGGCCGATGAACTCAGCAAAGTTGAAATGCTCGAATATCTCCCGGCCATTCCTGGAAAATCCCTGGATGTAAGATTCCAGGTTATCTTTGATACCGGTTTCCCCCAGTTTGGAGAGATCCATTTTGGAGGTGTTGAAAAATGACAGCCCATTGGTGGCCCGGAGCAGGAGTTTTTCTTCTGCTTCTTCGGGGAGGTTCAATTTCTGGATTTTCTCATGTTCGGCCAGCACTGTGTCTTTGGATTGTTCCAGCACCCCTTCCAGTCTGCGCAGGAGGGTAAAGGGCAGGATGATCCGGCCATATTGGCTCTGTTTGAAGTCACCACGCAGCAGGTCGGCCAGGGACCAGATATAGGCCGCGAGATTGTTTGTCCGTTGATTCATATATTGCTTGTTCCAATGCTCTTTTTTATTGTGCCTTGAAAAGTGGGCGGTTGTTTTTAAATTGAATCAAACGTACGCCGGAGGGCATTTTATGTCAAGCAAAAGGGGAGGAATATCAGTGTTTAACGGCTTCCAGGCAGATCGGGCTACGGAGACACTTTTTATAAGACTGTTGTTTGGTAAGGTTGAGGAAAACGCTGTCAAAAAGGGGGCATTGCGTTATTGGCATTATCGTTGTTTTTAACATTTGCACAGGCTGTGAACAGATAACGCCAATAACACAAGCTTGACCCCGTTGGCCACACCAACTATGACAAATAAACCATATTGTGACCAAACCAGAAAAATGGGAATGTACCAACCCGTTTTGATCACAGAATTCCGGAACTTATATCTGCCCTCCCCCAAGCACCTTATACAGATTAACAAGATTACTGAGGTAAGATTGACGCACCGTAATGGCCGACTGCTCGGCGGCAAAAAGATAACGTTGGGAGTCCAGCACCGACAAGAAATCGTCAATCCCGTTCTGGTATCTGGCCCGGGAAAGGATATAGGTCTTCCGGGTTTCATCCACCAGGGCATTCTGGGCAGTCATCTGTTCCCCATAGGTCTTTCTTGCGGCCAATTGATCGGCCACCTCTTTAAATGCCGCCTGAACGGCAGCTTCATATTTGGCGGCAGCAATCTTTTCGTTCACCGTGGCTTTTTCAAGGCTTGCCTGGAGTCCCTCCCTGTTGAAGATGGGGATGGACAACGAGGGGATAAAATTCCATGCATAGGCAGCCCCCGACCCCAACAGAGAAGAGAGATCGTCACTGGCAAGCCCCACCGCACCGGTGAGGGTGATACGGGGATACAGTGCTACCCTTGTTGCCCCGATATCTGCGTTTGCCGCCTTTAAACGGTGCTCTGCAGCCATGATATCAGGTCGCTCCAGAAGCACCCTGGAGGGCGGATGTCCGTCCAGGCAGATCCCGGGTAAACACCACTTCCTCTGATTTCACCGTGTAAACAGTTACCTCCACCGGCGGGGGGGCCGGGGTGGTTTTGGTGTTTTCAATGCGGGCCTGGGCCATGGAGTTGTGGTCTGTTATCCAAAGACAAAAAAGGCCGATAAGGGCCGCTGCAATGATGCCTGAAAAAAATTTTATTTCATGCTTTCTCCTGTTGCTTCACAATCATTCTGTCCAGAAGACAGATGACATCTTTTTTTATTTTTTCCATATCCCAGTTCTTGTCTTCCCGGTTCTGGAGGGTCTCCAACGTGCCTATTATCGTGCCGAAAATCATTGAGGCCACCACAAAGGGATCAAGATCCACAAACACCCCTTACCGGACACCTTCTCTGCAAAGCCGGACCAGGGGATGGATAACCATCTCAAATTTTTCTTTTTCAAATTCAGATGCAGTCCTCTGGCTTTAAATAAATTGGAAATAGAGGGGATAGGCATCATGGAAATTAAACACAGAGTCAACAAAATCAGACAGTTTCATCTCTGGCGAATTTTCTGACTCAAAAATGACCCGGTTGTTTTCCAGCTTGGGATTTATGATGGTCTTGTGTACATGGTTGATCAGCATCTTTTTATTCTTAAAATAATTGTACAGGGTGCCTTTTGCCACCCCGCACTGTGCGGCAATCACATCCATTGTCACTGCCTGGTTCCTGGAGATAAGGTCCAGAACGGTTGCTGATATTTCTTCCTTGATCATGTTGTCCAGCAACTCTTTTTTCCTGGTGATCTTCACCATGGCCACCCTCCCTGCTTTTGAATACACCAAGGGCCATTCCGGCTGGGGAAGTGACCGCTGAGTAGATACATTAAATCGCTCAGTCATAAAATGACTGTAGAGTCACATACATAACCAGACAGTTCAATATCAATCTATTTCTTTAAAAAACACAACGGGGATTCCCAAAAACATTAAAACAAATCAACAGATCGCCTACCTTAAAATCATGTTTTGCTTTTTCAGTACCATCCTGTTTTTTTGATTTCATTGTATTTTTTGAGTTACCCTGGCAGTACTGCGGGGAATTGTCCTTGTGAAACAGGGAGATACCGCTGAAAACCATCCGGGCCACTTAACCTTCGTCTATAGCCGCCCCCCAAACAATCCCGTAACCCAATGGCTCATTTTGATTTATACCGAGGCCCTCAAGCGAATGGACATTGAGTTTGTTTTCAAAGGCGTGCCTCCCATACGTGCAGGCATTCTGTCAAACAAAGGCTTAGTGGAGGGTAAATTAAGCTGTGCCCATGACTATAACACGAAATGTCCCAACCTGATCCGTGCGGAGGAACACAACCATTATGTAATTTTTTCGACATTTATAACTGATCCAGCCACAAAACTGGATGGATGGGAAAGTTTGAAGGGCACAACCCATCGTGTTGAGTATAGACGAGGGGTAAAGCGATGTGTCGATATCTTACTGATGATCGTCACACCGTCGTGCTGAGAAGATAGAGATTCTTAAGCGCTTCAGGGGTCAACGGTGCTTTTTGTTCAAAGGCTTTCTCCCTCACCATGGGGATCAATTCACTTGCCCTTGTTTTATCAATGAAAATGCCCTGTTGTTCAAGCACATGACCAATGGCAGCTGATCCAGAATGGTACCCGATCACATACTCACTTGCTTTTTTACCCACGGATTCAGGTTCAAAGAGTTGATACGAGGATTCATCCTTTAAAAGACCTGAACAATGGATCCCCGATTCATGACGGAAAACGTTTTTACCCACAATGGGTTTTGATTCATGGATCACCCGGCCCGAAGCCCCGGCAACCATATGGCACAGATCCGTCATAAGACGGCTGTTGATATCGCTTTTATATCCCCCCACTTCAAAAAGGGCCATGGCCACCTCTTCCAGGGGGGCATTGCCAGCCCTTTCGCCCAGGCCGTTAACCGTGACACTCAAAGCGGCGGCCCCTGCCTCCACGGCGGTTACGGCATTGGCGGTGGCCATGCCAAGATCGTTATGGCCGTGGAATTCCAGTTCAAGATTCGGCACCCTGCGGGAAAGCCCCGTGATGGTTTTTATCACCATGGAGGGGCTGATCATCCCCACCGTATCCGCCAGTCGAAGACGATCTGCCCCCACATCAACGGCAAGGGCAGCAAATTCATGTAAAAAGCCCCGCCGGGTACGGGTAGCATCCTGGGCTCCCACGGAAACCCTGTCAAAATATTTTTTCGCCACCCCCACCAGATGCTTCAAGTTATTCATCACCCAGGCCTCATCCCGGTCAAAGGTCTTGAGAAGTATAGAAGAGGTGGGAAAACTGATATGAACCCCCGGGGTGTTGCACATGGCTGCCGCCTCTATGTCTTTTTCATCTGCCCTGCACCAGGAGGACAAAACGCAGGCGGGGTGCAACGCTGCAATTTTTCTAATGTCCCGGCAGGCCTGATCCCCCATGGCAGGAATGCCCACCTCAATTTCGTCAATGCCCATGCGGTCCAGGGCCATGGCAATTTCAATTTTTTCCCGGGTGCTGAACACCACTCCGGGGGCCTGTTCCCCATCGCGCAGGGTGGTGTCCACCATCCATATTTTTCGTTTATCATTTAACTTGAGCATGACGAATTCCTTTGGCCCATGTTTTTTATAAAAGATATTCTTTTGCGGTTTCACCGTCTTCAAGGGCATCAAGAATTTCATCAATGGCATCTTCGGAGGCCACATTGCCATACCACAGATTCTCCGGATAAATCACCATCACCGGCCCCTCATCACAGAGCTTCAGGCAACAAGTGGAAGAGACAATGACATTTTCAAGACCCCGGTCAATGATCTCGTTTTCAATATAGGGAAGAAAATCCAGGGAATTTTTACGGTGACATTTTCCTTTGGGTTCCCCGTTGGGTCTGAAGCTTGCACATACCAGTATATGGTGGGTTGGTTTTTCCATTTTTTTATCCTTTTTATTATTTCTTTACATGCATCCCATTCCCGACCCGGAACACGCTGCCTGACACTCCCGGGGGGATCTTTTAATCAGATGGGTAATATTTTGTTTGTTTTTCACGCCATCAATCACTTCCTGGATCAGGCCGTTGACCATGAGGATTTCAAATCCATGTTCCACGAGCACCTCTTTCGGGGCTTCCCCCACACCGCCCACCAGGATAAGATGACAATCCTTGAGACGTTCTGCCACGGCATGCCACCTGGTGTTCCCACCCCCCGGTTGTGGAAGGGATCTTTTTTCCACCAGAAGCAGCCTTTCTTTACGGGGATCATAGATGGACAGTTCCGTTGCCTCCCCCAGATGCTGGTTCACCAGAACTCCTTCCCGGGTTCCCACGGCAACATAGGGCCGCGTCAACGTGTTGATATCAATTTCAGGAATTTCCTCAAGGGATGCGCACTCCCTAAGGCTTTCTTCCAACACCTTATCCGGTGCTTCACCCAGGATGCCAACGGCATCGGCCCGGCACCGCTTGCAGTGCTTCATCTGGGGGATATATTCCTGGGCCTCCTTCTGGAGTTTTGCGATCTCCTCTTTGCTAGGTTCTCCAAGATGTGAAAAATTAGAACCCTCATTGGGATAATAGGGCATGCAATTGAGCAGATCCACGCCCATCACGGACATTTCCCGGGCAATATCAATAACATGATGATCGTTGATACCGGGCAGCACAATGGTATTGACTTTAACAATGATCCCCCTCTCTTTTAACCCTGCCACCGATTCCATCTGTTTCTCCAGAAGCAGTTTAACGCCCTTTTTGGGGTTCAGGGATTTTTTGCCAAACCGAACCCAGGAATAAATTTTTTCACTGATGGCAAGATCAATGGCGTTGATGGTGATACTCACATGGCTGACATTAAATTTTGCAATATCATCGAGATAATCGGGGAGGTTCAGCCCATTGCTTGCAAGACAAAGGAGCATGTCAGGATATTCCCGGTTGATCATCTCAATGGTCTGCAGGGTCTCTTCGGGATTGGCAAAAGGGTCGCCAGGCCCTGCGATACCCACCACGGAAATATTTTTTTTCCGTTCCACAACCCGTTTAAGATATTCCATGGCCTGGAAAGGAGAAAGAATACCGCTGCTGACACCGGGCCTGCTTTCATTGACACAGTCAAATTTTCGATTGCAGAAATTGCACTGAATATTACAGCGAGGGGCAACTGGAAGATGAACCCGTCCCCAACTTTTACAGGCACTTGCGTTAAAACAGGGGTGATTGTTAACATTCATTTTTCTATCCTTTCTCATTCCTTTTTTATATAAAACTCCATTCAATAGCTTTTAATAGCTGGAGTTCCAGTCTTCGTTGTGGTGAGTGCTTACTGTCATGTGTGCCTTTTTTATATGAAACTCCGTCCAACGTGCTGCAATGATGAGAGTTTCAACTTTCGTTGTGGCAGGTGCTTACTGTCATGTATGTTTTATATGAAAAGGTAGCCTTCAAGTCTACCTCAGCAGAGCCGCCCCCCCGATGGGCAATAGGAACCGGACAATTGAGCTGTCTACAGTTCCGGTCCGGGCCCATTGCCCGTCGGGGGGGCGGCGGCATAACACCATTTTCATTATTCATTGTGTCGACTGACCGCCTTGAAAATGATCGTTATTTAGATTACATGTAGGCATAACCGATTTTTGAAGTCTCCTGGCGATGCTGCAGCAAGGTATTGACGATGGTATCAAACAACTCCTGTGCCCCCTTATAGCCGATATGAAGAATCCGGGGACCTCCCATGCGGTCATGGATGGGAAACCCCACTCTGACCAGGGGCACATTGAGGTGACGTGACATGGTGTATCCCTTGCTGTTGCCCATCACAAAATCGGGACTGAGCACCCTTGCCGCCGCCTCCATCTGGGTAAAATCCATCCCTTGGTGAACCGTCACCTGTTTCAGCATATTCGGCGAAAGAATTTTTTCCAATGCCCTGGCAAGCAGGCCGCTTTTCCCGCCGGAAGCGCAGAGAACCGGTATGATGCCAACCTCTGCAAGAAATCCTGCCATGGCAACCACAAAATCCTCTTCTCCATAAACAACGGCTCTTTTCCTGGAGACATACTTGTTCCCATCCACATAGGCATCAATCAATCGTCCCCGCTGTTTTTTATATTTTTCCGGGGTGGGTTTGGATGTCAGTTTCTCCAGGTGTGAAAAGAAAAGATCCGTTGCCTTTACCCCCACAGGGATGCCCAGGGAACAGAGGGGAATGTTAAATCGTTCCTTTAAAAGCGATCCGGCGCTTTGCGCTTCCTGCTGGGTAACCGTCCCGGCCAGAATGGATCCAAATTCAATGCTGGCAGAGGAACGGTTCATGGCCTTAATCTCACTAATGGGCGTTCCGCCGCTCTGAATGGCCTGGTAATCCTCCCAGGAGGGGCCTTCCAACCGTTCTGAATAATCCGGTAAAATCGTAAAGTTTGTGGAAACATCCGTGAAAATTTCCTTTAAATGTCGAAGATCTTCATTGGAAAGCATGCCCGGAAAAACGTTTATTTTTTTTCGCTTTAACGCGTCGTTTGCCAGCTGAGGCGTCAGGGGATTGCAACGATCCACAACGGCCCGAACTGCTCCGTGAAATCCATCCACATGGGTGCCGGTATAACTGGGGGTTGACACATGAACCAGAAGGGTATCCCCCACGGTGCCGCCCATGTCCTTTAAAATCATGGCCACGTCATCCCCAATGGTTTCCGAAAGGCAGGTGGTGGCAATGCCGATCATTTCCGGGGTGTATTGGCGGGCCACATTTTCAATGGCCAGTTCCAGGTTTTTCCTGCCACCGAAGATGGCCGTGTCCTCTGAAAAATTTGATGAGGCAATGTCAACGGGTTCTCTGAAGTGGCTGATGAGATATCTTCTCATGTAGGTTGAACACCCCTGGGAACCATGTAAAAGGGGAATGGTTCCCTGGATGCCGTGGAAAACCAGTGTGGCACCAAGGGGGGTGCACATCTTGCATGCGTTTCGGGTGGCGGTATATGGTTTTGTCTTTATCATGGGGTTTACCCTCTTTTTAAATCAGCCAGGTTAAATGCTTTTCTCGGGACAAGGTCCCATACGGGACTGGTTACGGTTTCATGGACTTCCCTGGCAAAATTTACCATGCCTTCAAACCCCACCAGGGGAATCTTTCGTTCATGGTTATGATCGCAGAATCCAATGCCCAGCTTATAGGCGATGGGTCGTTCCTTGACCCCGCCGATGAAAAGGTGTGCGTCCTTTTCCATGACATACTTGGCAAGCTCCAGGGGATTGGCATCATCCAGGATCACCGTTCCCGGATCGCACATCTCTTTTAAAAGGGCATAATCCTCTTTATTTCCGGTCTGAGAACCCACAAGCACCACATCCATGCCCAGGTGTTTCAGGGCCTTGATCAATGAAAAGGCCTTAAAGGCGCCTCCCACATAAATGGCTGCCCGTTTTTCATTGAGCTCCTTTTTCAACACTGAGAGCCCGGGAAGAATCGTGTTAACCTCCTCCTGCACCAGTGATTTGGTCCGCTCCATGATCTGTGGCGTCTCTTTGAAAAACGAGGCCACATCATAAAGAGCGTCCGAAGTGTCTTCAATGCCGAAATAAGAGACCCGTATATAGGGGATGCCGTAGGCTTTTTCCATGTCTTTGGCAAGATAGGTCAGAGATCCCGAACACTGAACCACATTTAAACTGGCCCGGTGGGCAGATTGAACCTCTGCCACACGTCCATCCCCTGTCATCACAGAGACCACCTCAATGCCCATCTTGCGGTAGTACTCCTTGATCATCCAGGTCTCTCCACCAATATTAAATTCTCCCAGGATGTTGATGCTCAAAGGGATTTTCTCCTGGGATGTCCGGTTCATGTCAATGAGTTTAAACAGGGCATCGCAGGCTGCTTTGTACCCGTCTTTTTTAGTCCCCTTGAATCCTTCGGAATGCACTGGCAGCACAGGGATATCCACTTTGGCTGCCACTTTTTTACACACCGCTTCCACATCGTCGCCAATGATGCCCACAATACAGGTGCAATAGACAAAGGCGGCCTTTGGTTCGTATGCCTCGATGAGTTCCAACAGGGCTTTTTCAAGCTTCTTTTCACCGCCAAAAACGATATCCGTTTCGGAAAGATCAGTGGAAAAACTCATTCTGTGAAGCTCAGGCCCCGATGACAATGCCCCCCGGATGTCCCAGGTATAAGAGGCGCAGCCAATGGGCCCGTGTATCAGGTGCAGGGCATCGGCAATGGGATAAAGTACCACCCGTGATCCGCAGAAGACACATGCCCGCTGGCTCACAGCGCCTGCCAGACTCTTTTTTTCACAGGAGATATCAAACTCATCCTGTCCTTTTTGGTAAATTTGTTTTTTTCTGTCTTCCAATACGGATATGGTTTCCATCTTTATATTTCCTTAAATCAGATTTACATCACCAGCTCAAAGGACTCTTCAAGGGAATCCCTGTCAATACGGCCCATAAGAAGGTCCAGGATTTTTTCCAGAAGCCGCATGCCACCTTTGTAGCCCACCGATGGAAAATAGGAGTGTCCCACCCGATCCAGTATGGGAAATCCGTATCGCAGAAACGGGATATCTTCATCCCTTGCAATATATTTTCCATAGGTATTGGCGATCAAAAGATCCACGGGCTCGTTCTGAATCCATTGATGGAGCAGAAACATATCCGCACCGCCACCGGCTTTTACGTTCACCTTGCAGGGCAGGTCGGCGGTCAACTCCTCAATGCGCTTCAAAAAGGCCTGACCCGGTGTACCCGTGACAATATGAACCGGTATCATGTCAAGGCTGATGAGAAACTCCACCAGGGGAATCAATTGATCGGGATCACCTGCCAGGGCCACTTTTTTATGGTAAAAATAGGCATGCATATCTGTGATAATATCCAGAAGCTGTCCCCGTTCCAGGTTGATACTCTCGGGAACATTCACCCCGGCAACCCGCCTTAAGGCATCCACAAATCGATCCGTTGCCGCCAGGCCAATGGGAAGATCCAGTACCTGGCACGGCACTTTCAATTTGGTATCAAGGGTCCTTGCCGCATCGGCCGAGGCCGTTTCTCCCAGGGCAATGGTACCGATGCTGTCCCCGGCGCTGGTGAGCTCTCTGCTTGTCACGCCCCCATCGGGATACATTTTAAATTTTCCGGTCTGGGGTCCATTTAAAACATTTGAGGTATCCGGAAAAACAATGGACTTGACATCCAATGCCGTCACCATCCGTTTGATTTCAGCCATGTCCGAGGGCTCAACAAACCCCGGAATAATATTAATTTTTCCATTGGAAGTCCCTGTGGATTTGGCAAAGGACATGACCATGCTCTTTGTCATATTGGAAAAACCAGTGACATGGGACCCCACATAACTGGGGGTGCTGGCATGGATGACACGTTTCCCCTCGGGAATTTTTCCATCCTTTTCCGCCTTGATGGCGATCTGGTTTACGTCATCCCCAATGGTTTCCGACAGACAGGTGGTATGAACGGCAATGATTTCCGGCTCATAGGTGGTAAACATGGTGTCAATGGCCTGGAGCAGGTTGGCCTGACCGCCGAAAACAGAAGAGCCTTCGGTAAAAGAACTGGTGGCGGCCATGACCGGTTCCCGGAAATGACGGGTCAGGGTACTTCTGTGGTAGGCGCAGCATCCCTGGGAGCCATGGCTGTGGGGCAGACAATTATGAATGCCAAGGGATGCATACATGGCACCGATGGGCTGACAGGTTTTCGCCGGATTAATGGTTAACGACTCCCTGGGTTTAATCTCTTTATGGGTATGTCTGAGCAACATTTGTGAACGTCTCCTGTGTTCGCTTGATTTTGTATCGTGATATGGTTCAGATGAGAACGCTATCCGACATTATTCCCATCCATATTTGGCTGAGAGTTCAGGGCTTTCCTGCCAAGGGGGGGTCAGATAACTCCAGACCTTGGAATTGACCATGCGGTCGATCTCTTTGTAAAAGTTAATGGCCCCTTTGAATCCGGCATAGGGTCCGCCAGAATCGTATGAATGGAGCTGTTTCATGGGAATACCGCTTTTCTGAACAGCATATTTTTCCTTGATGCCGGCGCAATAGATGGCCGGTTTATAAATTTCAAGAAGCTTTTCGGTTTCATATTGGCTGATATCATCAATGATAAGGGCATCAGAGCCCATGTCCGGCATCATGCCATCGTACGCTTTGAAGGGCACTCCTTTTGCCGTCAGCGCTTCCATTTCAGCCTCGGTTTTTCTGGGCTGGTATCTGGTTTCATCCTTCTTTATCTCAAGCTCTTCAATATTTCTTGAATCGGCATCCACCTTGATGCTGTCAAGGACATTTCTGCCTTCGTAATCATCTCTATGGGCAAACTCGTATCCGGCTGAGATGGTTTCCATGCCGATCTCTTTGAAAATTCCCTGATAACTGTGGGCCCGGGAACCGCCCACAAACATCATGGCAAGCTTTCCATCGCATCTTTTCTTGACGTCGTCCCTCACCGCTTCAACTTCAATCAGTTCGGCGGCAATGACCTCTTCCACCCGTTCAATGAGTTCGGGCTCATCAAAATACTGGGCTATTTTTCGCAGGGATTTTGCGGTGGCCTCTGCTCCGATGAAATTAATCTTGATCCATGGAATACCGTATTTGATCTCCAGCATATCGGCCACATAGTTAATGGATCGATGGCACATGACCGCATTCAGATCCGCCGTATGACAATTGGCAAACTGATCATAGGTTGAATTGCCGCTGAAGGTGGAAACAAGAGAGATGCCGCACAGCTCCAGGATGCGATCAATCTCAAAGCCGTCCCCGCCAATGTTGTATTCCCCCAGAAGATTGATCTTATAGTCGGCATCCATGATGGTATCATTTTCACCCACCACATGTTTGAAGATACCGTTATTGGCAATGTGATGGCCGGCGGACTGGCTGACCCCCTTATATCCTTCACAGGAAAAACCAAAAATATTGATCCCGAGTTTCTCTTTCATCTCCCTGGCCACGGCATGCACATCATCGCCGATGAGCCCCACGGGACAGGTGGAAAAGATACTGATGGCCTTGGGTTTAAAAAGATCATAGGCTTCCTGGATGGCGGCCTTTAACTTTTTCTCACCGCCAAACACAATATCTTGATCCTGCATGTCCGTGGAAAAACAATAGGTCATATAATTGTCATCCTGATCCGAAGATGGACGGGTCTGGTTTCGCCTTGTCAGCCAGGCGTAAAAACTGCACCCAATGGGTCCATGGACGAGATTGACGATATCCCGGGTGGGGCCCAGGATCACCCCTTTGCATCCCGCATAGCAACAGCCCCTCTGGGTGATAATTCCTGGAACCGTTCTGACATTGGCTCCAATGGGTGGTGGCGTGCCCGCTTCATCCTTTGTGTTGGGCATGATCTGTTTGGATCGTTTTCTGGCGACTTTCACCGGATATTTGGCCAGCAGCTCTTTTTTCACCGCTTCCGGATCTGGGATTTCTGCGCTGGTTGATCTTTTTGTTTCGGGCTCTTTGATGGTAACGCTCATTTTTATTTTTCCATTCTTTAATTTGGGTTAAAACGCGTCCAGGACCTTGTCTCCGCTTTCGCCGGTTCGCACGCTCAGCGCATCAAAAATCGGCATGACCCATACCACCCCATCCCCGGACTTGCCTGTCTGGTTCACATTGATGATGGTATCCACCGTTTTTGGCACCAGTTTGTCCGGAACCACGATGGAGATGGCTCTTTTGGGAATCAGACGGCCCGACTGGCCCAGCTGGGCGATGGCCTCTTCGTATCCCTGCTCTGCCCCCTTTAAAAGTGCCAGATCCACAAGACCCTTCCCCCGGCCCAGGGCATCCATGGCTGTCATGGAGGAGACCCCCGCATCAATCAGGGCCAACTTGGTCTTGTTGATCATATTCATACGAATGACGGCCATTACCTCTTTCATGCGGGCACCTCTTCCATGTCACTTGATTCCTTAACCCCTGAGCTGATGGTGTAGATTTCCTCCACGGGACTGACAAAAATTTTACCGTCCCCAAAGGCGCCCTTTTCACTGCTTTTGGCCGTTTTCATAATGATATTGAGAACAAATTCTTTGGCCTTCTCGTCCACCACAGTGATGAGCATCTCCTTGGGGATTTCATCGTAGGTGATTTCACCAATTTTGATCCCCCGCTGCTTGCCCCTGCCTGCAACACTCATACGGGTTACGGCGGGAAATCCTGCTTCCATAAGGGCGGCCATGACATCATGGGTTTTTTCGGGTCTGATAATTGATTTGATCATTATTTTCATTGCGCTTCACTTGCCTCATTATATGTGGTTAAAAATTTTCATCTCTCAGATCTCTTGCCATCAAAATTCAGGAGAGTCCCCCGGTTTTGACCTTCACCGATCAGGATGCGATTCCGTATGTCACCAACAGTTCTTCAAGCTCTTCAATTTCAATGGGAGTGGGAATAACATACTTTTTGTTTTCATCAATTTTCTTTGCAAGCATGCGATATTCATCGGCCTGGGAGTGGTCTGGCTCATACTCAATCACAGTTTTTCGATTGATTTCAGCTCTCTGTACAACGTTTTCTCTGGGGATAAAGTGTATCATCTGTGTGCCAAGTTTCTCAGCAAGTGCCTCAATCATCTCCTTTTCAAAATCCACTGCCCTGGAGTTACAGATGAGTCCACCCAGGCGAATACCACCGGATTCAGCAAACTTTACAATACCCTTGCAGATATTATTGGCCGCATACATGGCCATCATCTCACCGGAAACCACGATATATATCTCCTGGGCCTTGCCTTCGCGCATGGGCATGGCAAAACCGCCACATACCACATCACCCAGAACGTCATAAAACACATAGTCAAGCTCTTCATTCTCATAGGCACCCAGCTGTTCCAGAAGATTAATGGAGGTAATGATCCCCCTTCCGGCGCATCCAACACCTGGTTCCGGTCCACCTGACTCCGTACACATGGTTCCGCCGTATCCCAGTTTCAGGACATCTTCCAGCAGGACATCTTCTCCTTCCTCTCTTAAGGTATCCAGCACCGTTTTCTGGGCCAGACCGTTGAGCAGAAGTCTTGTGGAGTCTGCTTTTGGATCACAGCCAACCACCATTATTTTCTTGCCGGCCTCCACAAGTCCTGCAACGGTATTCTGGGTTGTGGTTGATTTGCCGATGCCGCCTTTTCCGTAAATGGCTACTTTCCTCATTTTTCTTTTCCTTTGTTTTCAGATCAAATTTAAAAAACATGACTCCCGATTGCTTGGAAAGGTTAGCATGCAAAGGAAGGACCAAGGCCCTAAAAAAATGAATTCTTGCAAAAAATTAATATTTAAAGACTTGATATTAAAGAATATTATTTCTCAGCTCCGCTCTACATATTTTTGTAAATAAAATTATAAACTTACAAAAAAGAACCTTTAATGCCAATCTATTACAAAATTGAATTATAATTTAAAATAGGTTTCAAAATTGAACTAATTGCTCAAAAACTCAATTTTTACGCAGAACAGTAAAACGTTCCATATTGAATCAACTTTCTAAATCGGCTTATGGGGTAGGAGGCAGGTTTATGTAAACATGGTGTCACGTTTTCTGCTGATGGAGTTGCAATCCTTATCACAAGAAGATATGCATTGCGCACGAAATATTGTTTTTTTTGAAACACGATTATGGCAGCAGCGCACACGAATGGATTGAATGGGTTCCATGGGGATGAAAAACAAATAACAGAATTGAAGAAAAGGATATCTGAGAAGAAGCGTATTGAAATCATTAAACAAAACGCCATGGGAATGTAAGTATTCGGGTTGATAATGTAAATGGCAGAGGAATCAGGCTTGGGTTATTGGGGCTTGCTCACAACCTGGGGCACCCGTCACAACTGGCAGGCCAACGGGGTCAGACGGTGCCAGAGTAAGGCCCGGCACCGTTTTTTAAAGAGTTCACACCTTTTGAAAAATTCACGCCGGGCCAAGGCAATTAAAATCTGCCAGCCCATAGGTTTCTCCGGACACCAGATCACCGGCATCAAGCCCCCGAAAAAGGCAGGCCGCAACAATATCCGGATCCATTAAGACCTGATTTTTATGAAGATCCACAAACCGCTGCCGGGCCGGGAATTGCTCATCGGATGTCTCCCGGATGATGACCTGCATATCAGTATCCATAACCCCCGGATTAAAATTAATGATCAATACCCCGGAATTGGCTCTTTCCTGTTCCTTTGCCACACACCGGGCAAACTGCTCAAGACCGGCTTTGGAGGCACAATAGAGGCTCCAGCCCTCGTAGGGTGTCATGGCCGCCCCAGATGAAATGTTAACCACCCGCTTATCACCCGGAAATTTCTGAAACTCCCGAAGAAAAAGGGAGGTCAGCAAAATGGGGCTCATGAAATTTATACTGGCATTAAATATCATCTCCCCCTGATCCAGTCCTTCCACAGGCCCAATGGGCGGAAGGGTCCCCGCATTGTTAATCAGGGTCACCGATGACACCCCGGAAAAATCGGTCTCTTTAAATATGGAAACCATAACCTCACTGAGCATCTCAGGACGGGACAGATCCACAGACTTATGAATACAGCGGCCCGGTGGTTTTGTCCGTGACAGGGAAATTACCAGCGCATCGGTGGATTCCAGATGCCTTACAAAAGAGGCCCCAAGCCCCCTGGACCCGCCTGTAATGATATACATATCCATACGTGATCTCCTTTGGGTTTTTACGCAATGATCAAGTGGGGAAAAGCCTGCGCACCCGGGTATATTCTTTTCCACCAATGGCCTTAAGTTATCTTATTCTATCGTCGGATTTCAATGCGCCTCTGTTGTGCAGTATCCATTGGGCGGTATCCAGGGGATTAACCCCCTTGAATTCTCTGATTTTTTCTTCGGCGGTTTCACAGGGTTGATACCCACCGATCTTTAATTTCAATCGCCCCTTACCTGAACAACAGACATTGAATTTAATACTGTAATCCATTGCCTGGGCCACCGCAACAGTTCCTTTCAAGGAAAACAGATTGTCATCAAAACGGGGTACGCCCAAATCAGCCTTCATGTTGTTCAAATCATTTGTAATGGATCCTAACAAATCCTGGGGTGCTTTAATATCAAAATCATAGAATGGCTCCAATAAGCGGGTTCCGGCTTTTTCCAAGGCGCTCATGATTCCCATGGGGGTGGCCAGCAGGAAATCGCCGGGATTGGAGTGCACCGTGTGCTCTTCACCGGCAAGCAGGCGTATTTTAACATCCGTGACAGGCCATCCCTTGATGCCCTGCTGCAAGGCCCAGGGGATTGCCCTTGAAACTTCGTTCTGGTATTTCTGGCTGATATCGTCAACGCCCACCAAAGACTCAAACACCACCCCGGAATTTAATTTCCCAGGGGATATGTGGAAGGTCATCACAGCCCAGCAGGGTTTTGGCATGGTATAACGCACAGTGGCTTCTGCCTCATCAATCACCGTTTCCTTATACATCACCCGGGGTGGTTTGATCGTCACGTCAATGTTAAATCGCTCTTTTAACATGTGCTCAAGGATTTCAATCTGCATGGGACCCAGGATTTTCAAAAGAAACTCTTTTTCTTTCTTATCCCAGGTAAAATCAAGGACAGGGTCCTCAATGTCCAGAATCTGCAAGGCCCTGGCCAAAGAGTGATAATCTTTATCATCACAGGGTTCCACTTGAACACTGAGCACACTCTGGGCAATGTTATCATGGGGGTTTACGCTTATATCCCTACCCAGTATATCCCCGGCAATGACAGGCTCTGAAATGGCAGCAATGCCAACATCATTACAAGATAGCTCATTCACCACCTCAAGTTTACCGGTACGGTTTTGCAATATCTGATTTATTTTTATGTCTGTGTCCAATCGTCCACAGTACAAACTTATCTTTGCTTCCAGCCTTCCGGAACAGACCCGGATATGAGCCAACTTTCCAAATTTGGCATGGTGCTCCATCTTAAAAATACGGGCAGTGGGAGTTTCACTGTTCGCATGTTTTTTAGATGTGAGTTTACAAATGGAATCTGCCAGTTCAGGGATACCGATGCCTTCCTTTGCAATACCAAAATGAACGGGAACAATGCCCCTGGAAAGAATCCCATCTTGGATTTTTTCATCCAGACAGGGGAGAGTTGAAAGTGTCCCGTCCAGATAATTTTCAAGAACATCTTCATCCAGATCTGCAAGGTTTTCATAACTTTGATCCATTAAGGCATTATCCAGGTCGCAATGGAAATATGGCGTAATCGCACAAGCCTTTTCCGGGAGATTTAAACAAAAACCCTTCATATTAAATTCTTTTTGCAAATCCAGGAACACCTGTTTTTCATCGGCACCAGTCCGGTCAATTTTATTGATAAATATCAATACAGGAATATCGAGTTCTTTAATGTTCTCCCACAGGTTCAAACTATGGGCCTGGACCCCTTCCACCGCAGAAATCAATAAAACCACCCCATCCAGCACAGACATGGCACGGTCCACTTCGGCAGAAAAATCAATGTGCCCGGGGGTATCAATGAGATTTATCTTTGTGTTGTTCCAATGAAAACTGACACAGCTGTTTTGTATGGTGATACCCCTCTGTTTTTCCAGGGCCAGGTTATCGGTTATAGTGGACCCTTTGTCCACGCTGCCCGGTTTTTTGATGGCACCAGACTGAAAAAGCAGCTGCTCGGTCAAGGTGGTCTTACCCGCGTCCACATGGGCTACAATCCCGATATTGAGTATTTTATTTTTCATTAGGCCCTTGCCCTGTTCCCTGTGCCGGGATGATGCCCCGGCTTTGTTTAAAAATTTTCTACCATTATCAAGGATCATTTGCGCTTCAATCAAGGTTGCTGTATGGTTGAATGCTCAAAAATCCGAGGGTCTGCATGGGAAATGGAATGATCCGATCTTCAACCACCGTTTCCCGCTGCATAGAACTATTTGCATTCATTTTTGTCAATTGGAATATGACGGGAGATCCTCTCACAACGAAATTTGAAAATGGCATGATGCCGCCTCCAATGGGCAGCCGATCCGGGCCGGGACCGACGGCGGCAAAAGCAAACAAAAGAGTATTATAAAGACATGAGCAAAAGCACAGGCACTGTACAATTTAAAATAGACGGTTTGTTAAAGCTGAAAAAAGTGGGGGATTTTCTTAAGCTGCGGGATAAAGAAGTCAAGCTTGTACTCAAAAGGAAAGAAACCACACTTAAAACAAGAAAAATTTCAGGTGCTTACGTGGTTGATTTGTCAGAAATGGGAAGCCACTTGATATTGAAAAATGTACGGATAAAGAGATATTTTTTCTTTGCAAGCCAGGTAGAAGCATACAATTTACCGATTAATAATATTTTAACCATTCAAATACTTAACAACTAACAAAGAAGGGCTTTAGTTACCACATGAGCCACCCCGTTGACCCAACAATTATAACGAGTGGCCCATCTTATGAGCAAGCCCAAAAGAAAGGATTTTATGGAAGCGTTATTTATAGTGGATGAAGAAAAATGCAGCAAAGACGGCATCTGTGCCGCAGAATGCCCCCTTGCCATTATTGATTTTTCAGATACCCGGCAGGTGCCCCGCCCAAAGGCCCATGCAGCCGATGTCTGCATTAACTGCGGACACTGCGTTGCCGTGTGTCCCCATGGGGCGTTAACCCATAGATATCTATCCCCCGCAGACTGTCTTGCCGTGGACAAAAAGATGATATTCAACCAAGAGCAGACCGAACATTTTCTACGCCACAGACGTTCCATCCGCACCTACAAAAACAAACCGGTTGAAAAAGAAAAACTTGAAAAATTAATTGCCGTCTCATCATATGCACCCTCCGGACACAACAGCCAACCCATCCACTGGCAGGTCATCAACGGAAAGGAAAACGTATCCGAACTCAGTGCCCACGTCATTGACTGGATGCGGCATATGCTCAAGGAACAACCGGATTTTGGGAAAATGATGCACTTTGACATCATTTCCCAAGCCTGGGAATACGGAGTGGATGTGGTCTCCCGGGGATGCCCGGCACTGGTTCTCACCAATGGCGGTGTTCAGGATCCCTTTGCCGATTCCGCCTGTAAAATCGCCATGACATTCTTTGACCTTGCGGCCCCTTCCCAGGGACTTGGATCCTGCTGGAATGGATATTTTAACCGGGCCGTTCTGGCATGGGCTCCCCTCAGAAAGGCCCTGGGGCTTTCGGATCAAATGACAAACTATGGAGCCATGATGGTGGGGTATCCCAAATTTAAATATCCCCGCATGCCGTCCCGCAATGAACCTCGAATTTCCTGGATGGAATAATTAGACCCGGGTTAAATTTTTCAAGCGGACCAGATGCTGAGCATGCTCAGCATGCTGAACCGGCCCTTTGATGCCACCATGGCCTTTGTGCTTTTCGCTCTCCCTAGTGCCGTCCCGGATATCACCCGGGTCCTGGGGTGTTACAATTGATGTTCTGCTTGAATTCCAGGGTATAGCCTTCCCCTTCTTCAAGGACAAGGGCCAGTTCTTCTTCTGTTGTTGTTTTCATGCGGCAAGGGTCTCTTTACCGCATAAAAGTTTAGCTTTCATAAATTCAGCTTTCCTCCTTTGATATTTCGGTTAATAGATTGCTCTATTTTATCTTTACTTGTTTCCATCACATGGGCGGTTTGGGCATGATCTGTCCACCTGTTTACGGCAAGGAGAACTCGATCCAGACAGTCATTAACTTCGCTTCTTGACAAACCGGCCTCCTGCCCCAACTGTATGAAATCCCTTGCTCGGGGTTGTTGCCCCTCGCCGGCCACTGTCATGGAATGCTCCCCCCCCGGCCCCGGGGAATAGGTCAGATCATAGGCAGGCGTCAGGGTCCATTCCCGGGAATCATCCAGCATAAAGGCAAAATTTTTAACGTGGTCATCTCTATTGTTGGCAAACACATTAAAAACCATCTGTCTGAATCCCCGAAGCAGATCTTGATGATTTTTCGTCAGAACTTTGATGACCTTGAAAAAAGCCTGATAGTCCATGGAAGGTATCCGGTAATTAACATGGAGCATATTACCCAGGGTATGAACATGGTACCTGCGGTTTGCCTGCCTGTCAAAACGCTTTATTCCAAAAAAAGATTCCCCAGAACCTGTCTGGAAAAGACGGGTTTCGGGCATAACAATACCAGCGTCTCTGGCCATCAAGGAATAGGCATATTCCACGGCACCGGCATCGGGTAGATCATTTCCAGCGTTAAACTTGACAATCCAGTGCTCAAAACCTTCGGGCAAATCATCCTCACCGGAGATGATCTTTTCTCCATCTACGCCCACAAGAACTTTGGGCCGGGCACCACCAGGACTCCCCCCTGCCCGCATGAGTTGTGGAAGCACGGTGTCACTTCGGCCTTCAATAATCTCCCGGGACTGCTCTGCAAGCCGCTGAAGATCAAACACGTTGGCGGATTCTTTTTCATGGGGCAACGCAGGCTCATAGGTAAGCGCTCCCATGGTGGCATTGCCCAGGAAGGCCAGACGATGAAGGATGGATACACCGGCAACATCAATTCCCTGGCTTGTGAAAAAACGATCCATGAGCATTAATCCCCACCCATCGGGCAGAGAATCATCAAACAGACCGAACAACGGAGCAAAATCCAGATCTTTATGTTCAAAAAGTCCTGGTTTGGGTGGCAGTTTAAACGGGGATAGCCACAGGGGGTCCACAAGAAAGGAGGGCGCATACTCAAAATAAAGTTTATGCCCCGAGGTCGCCAATTGCCCAACGGGTAATGTATCGCCTTTTGCTTTGGAATAAATGACGTTGAGCTTTTTCAAATGCTGCCCCTCTTGGGAACTTTCTGCTCAATCTGTTCAAGTTCTTTGATGGAATTTGCCACAGCTGGCTGGAGGATTGTCAACATTTCATCAAGCCTGTCAAGGGCAAAAACAAGCTTTAGAAAATTTTCCATGGAAACCTTTCCTGTCTGCTCAAACCGTTTTAAGGAGGCCACGGTCACATTGGATCGCCTGGCAAGGGTAGTTCGCCGCCACCGTTTCTGCAGGCGCAGATCTTTAAGTCTTTTGGCAAGGGTCTGGGAGATTTCTTCTGGTGTGTGCAAGGAATAGGACATCGTTTCATCCATTTTTAATGGCTAATATTTTATCTTTTTGACGATTTATTATAATCAAAGGCTATTATTTTGTCAATTAATATAGTAAATCCATATCACACCTAAAAGTTGCATTCATGTTTCTATATTTTGAATGATTTTGTTATTTATAAGAAACTCTCCGTCAATCAGGGGGTAAGTTTCATGCTTTGTTGTGGGCAGGTCGAGATCAGAATAAGATCTGCCCGTGGCAGTTATATAAAATACCGAGGCTGAATAGAATCATCAAAAAATTCAGGCTGGATCATCTCCAAAATATATGGGATACTCAAAAACTCATCACATCAAACCGCTTGTTTATTAGAAGGTTCGGATGTGTATTTATTACAAACCTGTATATTGGGGTCATTGATATGAAATACGCAGCGGCATTGGGATTAATAGGAACAATAATTGGATTGATTCGAGCCTTGCCGCAACTCATAGGACTTCTTCGTTCAGGGAAAGCGAATGGCGTCTCTCCGGATTCAGCTGCAACAAGTTCTCTTGTAAGTTTTGCCTGGACAACCTATGGCTTAATAACGGATCAATTATTCGTCGTCCTTGCTGCCGGTGCCTCTGGAGTGATCTTTGCTCTGGTTTCTATTCTATCAATCCGCTTTGGAAGGGGCATTGATGAATTCCGGGTTGCCCCGATTTGGTTGTTTATAATGATTGTGTGTGGTTCAGCTTTTGGAGTTGCAGGCCTGGGTGCAATACTTCCGATAAGTGTTTTAGCCTCAAATATCCCCCAGTTGTTGGTTGCTTATCGTGAATCCGATTTAACAGACCTCTCATTGGGAACCTGGGCTTTGAATTTTTCCGACGGACTTGTTTGGGGTATCTATTCACTTATTCAAAGCGATATTTATATTTTAACCTCTAATTCTTTCCAAATGATAACAAGCGCCGCTATTATTTTGTTAAAAATTACAAATGTATATGGAAAAAGAAATTTGCCGATTAACACCGCTTTACCTCGTTCCGTTCGACCCCGCTAAAACCCCTTTGTTTGTGGTAACACTGACAAAGATCCCCTGACACAAGAAGGTGGCAACACCAAGAGGCTGCACCATTGCCTTGTGCACCGGATTACTGCCGGGGGGCCATGTTTGGACTCTACTAACTCTACTATCTGATCAGAGATTTTTTTGTGGCAGCTGCCGCTCTTTTGGGTGCACTGATCTGGCTGAAGAGCCCGCAATACTGCCTTATCGCCGCCTTTTTGTTTGGGAAAGCCGGGACTTTGGGATACGCTTTTTCCGGCACAGACCTTTCTTCTAAACCTTTAAACAAGGATACACAATAAAATGAAATGAAATCTAAAATCATATCTTTTAAAGAAGCCCTGAAATTCTGGACAAAGCTTGGGTTTATCAGCTTTGGTGGTCCGGCAGGGCAAATTGCAATCATGCACACCGAGGTTGTTGAACGCAGGAACTGGATCAGTGAAAACCAGTTTTTAAGAGCACTTAATTTCTGCATGCTCCTGCCCGGCCCTGAAGCCCAGCAATTATCCACATACCTGGGATGGCGGATGCACGGCACATTAGGCGGGATTGCTGCCGGCACCCTGTTTGTGATCCCGTCCATCTTTTTGATGCTGTTGCGCTCCTAGCTTGCTGTGGCCCATATCGACGTTCCACTGGTGGCGGCAGCTTTTTACGGCATACAGTTTTCAAAAGAATTAACGAATATCATGGAAAAGCATATACGTGGTGGCCTGCCCCAGACAGAAGCAGAAGAACTGGCCCTGCCGGTCAAGGATTACACGCTTTACCGGCTTGAGGAGCGGATTGTTGTCTATGCTGACCGCCTTGTTGACATTATTACCGAAGAGATTGTTCCCATAAAGGATGAAAAAGAGGCAGAAGATCAATTTGAGCATATATTATCATATCATCGCTGAATACGGGAAGAATGATATAACACTGAAGCGGTATTTGAACTATCACAGAGAAATCCAAAGTCTGTCGGCGTTATAGAATTATATTTTTTTCAGCATCTTTTCGATGATGGACCCGAAAAGATGCTGCTCTTTATCAGTTAAGTCAGCAACAATTTCCTGGGTCATTTTGATATGGAAATTGTGGTGTTGTTTAAAATAGGTCTTCCCTGACTCTGTCAATTCGATAAGATAAGCCCTTCGATCAGTTTTACAGGGTTGACGAACCAGCAGTTGTTTTTCTTCAAGCCGGTCGATGGCGACAGTTAGTGTCCCGGTGGTCACGCCTATTTTTTCGGCAAGATCTTTCATTTTAATCGGGCCAGCATGTCCAACAATTTCGATGGTATGCGCCTGGGCTGTTGATAATCCGGAATCCCTGACAACCGAATCTTCCCATGATGAAAGCCTCTCGTAAAATTCTACAATTATTTTTGACAGATGTTTAATGTCCATATGATGCCTTGTGTTTCATTTTTTGAGTAAGTTTCTAATTTCTCTATCATAGGCTTTTTATTAAGACAACAAAAATGTTTGACAATCAAAACACTTGACACTCAATATGAATTTATGTATTTAGATCTTCTTATAGATTGAAACACATAATATTTGAATATCAAACAAAGAGGTTTTGATGATAGGAAGACATGGTAAATTAAATGTATATAAGGAAATATTTTCTTCTGAAGATTTCATAAAAACAGCGGTTGGAGGTGCTCTTATTCCCATTGCTTTCCTTTTAAAATCCACCCAGATTCAGAGTATCCCATACATCAGTGTTATGGATATGGTCCTTATCTTGTCTGTAATTATCAATGGGGCACCCATAATAATTGAGGCCATTAAAGGTGTTGCGGAAAAGCAAATGAACGTGGATGAGCTTGTATCCATTGCGATAATTGCCTGTCTGATCAATGGTAATTTTCTTGAGGCCGCAATCGTTTCTGCCATAATGGTTACGGGTGCATTGATTGAAGAGGCGGTCAGTGACTCTGCCAGGCATGCCATTGAGGCTTTAATAGAAACGACTCCCGATACTGCCATCCTTGAAAAGAATGGTAAAGAGCAAGAGATTAACGTCTCGCAAATTACCAAAGGTGACGTTATTGTTGTTAAGCTTGGTGGTGTTATTCCTGTTGATGGTGCTGTGCTTGAAGGCATATCTGCCGTGGACGAATCAGCGGTTACCGGTGAGCCCATACCTAAACAAAAAAAAGCAGGGGATGCTGTCTGGGCAGGAACAGTCAACTCCGATGGATTCATGCGGGTCAGAGCTGAGAAAGTAGGTGACGATTCAACAATGGGTAAGATTATTTCCATGGTCACGGCAGCGGAACAGTCAAAAATTGAATCAGCCAAAATTGTTGACCGTTATGCGTCCTGGTTTACACCCGTAATACTTGCATCTACCATTTTGACATATCTTTTTACCCAGGATGTTGAAAGAGCAATCACTGTATTGATCGTGGGCTGCCCTTGTTCGTTCCTTTTAGCAGGACCGGTGGCCACAGTATCCGCAATTGGGCTGGCTGCCAAACAGGGAATCTTGGTTAAAGGTGGTGTTTATTTAGAAAACATTGCAAAGGCCACCGGCATCTTTTTTGACAAAACCGGCACTTTAACCAAAGGCTCTCCTGAAGTGAAGGAACTCATTCAGTCCTCAGATGTAAATGAGAGGCTTTTGATTCAAACCGCTGCGGCACTTGAAAAAAAGATGAACCATCCTTTAGCTCGTGCAGTGGTTCTAAAAGCAGAAGAGCTTTCTTTAGATATCCTTGAAGCACATGATGTGGTGAATATTCCTGGTCTGGGTATTAAAGGGGTAGTAGACGGAAAGATAGTTGAAATAACAACCACTCAAAAATTTTCAGATAAAGGGTACACAACCGTTGAAGTCAAAATCGATCAGGAGCTTAAAGGATACATCTGTATGCAGGATCAGGCAAGAGCTTGTGCAGCTGATTCGATTGAGGCGCTTAGAGCTTTAGGACTTAACGATATTGCGGTTATTTCAGGGGATCAGGAAGCACCGGTAAAAAATATCTGCAGTCAGATAGGTATTGAAAAGTCATATGCCAGGCAAACACCTGAAGATAAACTGAATAGAATTTCAGAATATGATCAAGGAAAACTGGTATACGTGGGAGATGGTATCAATGATGCGCCTGCCTTAAAAGCTTCTGACACAGGCATTGCCATGGGTTTGAATGGGTCTGATGCCGCACTTGAAACAGCCGATATCGTCCTGATGAATGACCGGCTGGATAAACTGGGTTATCTGTTTTCATTAAGCCGGACCATGGTCAGGGTCATCCAGATTAATATCGCCATCAGTTTTTTAATCAACTTCTTTTCTGTTATTGCAGGTTTCATGGGGTGGTTGACACCAATTTTAGGTGCAGTCACACATAACATAGGATCGATTCTTGTTGTAGGACTCTCAGCGTCCATTGGCTTGTTCGCTAAAAAGAGTAATCGGGTTTCTAAATCATAAGTCCATCGAAACAAAAGGATTTATAAAAAGGGTTTCTAATAACGGCGGCAGCACCACTTTATTGGACACCACCAGGACTCCCCCCGCCCGTATGAGTTGTGGAAGCACGGTGTCACTTCGGCCTTCAATAATCTCCCGAGACTGCTCTGCAAGCCGCTAACGATCAAACACGTTGGCGGATTCTTTTTCATGGGGCAACGCAGGCTCATAGGTAAGCGCTCCCATGGTGCCATTGCCCAGGAAGGCCAGATGATGGAGGATGGATACACCGGCAACATCAATTCCCTGACTTGTGAGAAATCGATCTGTTCAAGTTCTTTGATGGAATTTGCCACAGCAGGCTGGAGGATTGTCAACATTTCATCAAGCCTGTCAAGGGCAAAAACAAGCTTTAGAAAATTTTCCATGGAAACCTTTCCTGTCTGCTCAAACCGTTTTAAGGACGCCACGGTCACATTGGATCGCCTGGCAAGGGTAGTTCGCCGCCACCGTAAAAAATTCAGGATGCCCGGCACATGGTGCCAGGCATCCTGCCTGAAACAGCAGCATAAGTGCTGACGTTAGCTGAATATTTACAGAAGTGTTGCGATAAATCCTTAAAAAAACGGGGTCAGTCGGTTAAAAAACAAAATCCACCTGGGCCGTAACCACCGTTCCTGGATCTTCATACATGTAATAAGTCCTGTAATTCTCACCAAACAAGTTGTCCACGCTCAGGGAAAGATCAATGCCTTTAATGCCTCTACAGGTGGGTTTTAGCTGTTTGACCACCTTGACATCGCATACAATGGATTCTTCCATAATAAGGCTTTCTCCGCTGGCATTAACCCTGGCGTTGGTGTCGCTGCAGAACTGTTCCCCCAGATAGCGTCCCATGACATTGATGGAAAAATTTTCCGGTTGCGCATAGGTGATGCCGATATTAGCCTTGTTTTTTGGGGTGAAGGTCAGGTAGTTGCCCTCTTTGTCCGTGTCCATGGGATTTTTTTCGATGGTGGCATGGGTATAGGTGTAATTGGCGTTAATCGTCCAGTTTTGCGACAGGTAAAAGGCAAGGCTCAATTCCGTGCCATAGGATTCTGTTTTTCCGATATTTTTATTCACCCACACGTTGCTGTCATTAAACCAGGACAAAATTTTATCATCGGTGATATTATAATACCCCACCACAGAGGCCTGGACCATATTTCCCATCCATTTTTCCAGGCCGATTTCCCAGGCATGGGTTTTTTCCGGTTCCAGGTCAGGGTTTGGCTCTCTGGGGTTGCCCCCGGAGGTTCTGTCATCGTAGAGCTGTGCTGAGGTTGGGGGCGTAAACCCCGTACCATAGTTCAGCCATCCGGACATCTTGTTGGTGAATTGATATCGCATGCCCACCTTGGGACTCCACTGGCTGTCCGTTCGGTCCTCCAGGCTGTCATCATTATAGCTGCTGAAATAGTTATCAAAATTTTTCCAGTGATCGTATCGCACACCGGCATGGATGGTCAGGGGAGCAATGGGATGCCACACATCCTGAATATATCCGGCAAGGGTTCTGACCTTATATTCATTTTCCTGGAGCAAGGCCCCTGTGGACCAGTCATTATAATCCTGATCGGTGCGGGTTTCATTAAAGGCAAATCCGGTGGTTAAGACATGATTTCCTCCGACATCCGCCGTGAGTCTTAGTTCTGCCGGGGTTTCATAATAATCGGTGTATCGTTTTTGCCTGGGATCATAATTACTTCCCCCCTTGTCATAGAGATGGATAAGATCATCGTACCGGAATCCTGCATAGGCCATCAGGGAAAGGCGGTCTCCCATGTCTTTGGAATAGCTCAATCCAGCCAGATGGCGATCCCAGTCTCCCCCCACATGGGGACGTCCCCGGGTATACTCATCATTGAGAAAATTGTAGAAAAAAGAAACCTCACTGTCATCGGTGAGATCATATCCGGTGTTTATGGAAAATTTTTTCTTGGAGTAATCACAGGTGTCAATCATTTTGATGCTGGGGTTGAGATTATTTTTCACCACATTGGCACCATCGGAATCTTCATAGGAGGCTGCCAGGGCATAGTTGAATTTATTCACCGCCCCCTGGGTATTTCCGTAGATGCCCAGGGTCTCAAAACGTCCATAGGAGGCACCCAGGCGGGACGCCGGAGTTTTCTTCCCTTTTTTGAGGATAATATTGATCACACCCCCGGTGGCATTGGCACCATACAAGGCCGAGGCCGGTCCCCGAAGAATTTCAATGCGCTCAATGTTTTGGGTGGGAATGGCCTGGGTAATCTCCCAGTTGGTGGGAATCCCGTTGACCAGTGTCACTGTGGCATCGCTTCCCATGCCCCGGATATTGGGATAGGTGGGAAATGGGGCGTAGGCCCTTCGGGTGGTAATTCCCACCACGGATCGTAATACATCCCCCACATCTCCATTGGGAAGACTTTGCTTTGCAATATCATCGGCACGGATCACCGTCACCGATGCGGGAATTTCTTTTAGCGGGGTTTCATATTTGGTGGCGGTAACCACCAGTGTGTCCAGCACTGCCGGTGATTCCGTTGCACTGCACCAGCCCACCGTCATAAACATCAGTACCATGCCAGGCAATAATCCTTTCAACACCTTCATCCTTTTCTCCTTTTGGTTTTCCTCTGTTGAAAGGCAGATGGGATCACCGGCAACTCTTACCTTTTTCTGAATATCCAGGGGATGGCATTCCCCCTTCCCCATTCGGGCTCAACATCAGAACAGGAGGGTGTCACCGCTTGATTTCAGACATTTTCCCTGATAAAGGTATTGCTCGGTGGAAACATCTGCCGTTACCGGAAAGAGCGGCCCATGACCTTGGCCGGGAAGGGCTGCTCTTTTCCCTTATTTATAATCCACGCCGGGACGATCACCTGCCAGCCATTGGAATTTCATGACCAGATGATCAACGGGATACAGCCACTCACCCCCCTGATGGATCAATACCTTTTTTAAATATGCTTCAATCACAAAAAATAATTCCGGGTCCGTTACACAGAATTTTTCAGCATAGTACGTCACTGCAGCATCAAGGGATTTAAACCGCTCTTCAAACCGGCAGGGCAACACCTCCACCCGGGGATAAATGCCCATTTCATAAAGCACCCGGAAGAGCAGGTCACTCTTCGGGCCCCCATGGTACTCCTTTTTAAAAAGGGTGGGCCACAGCGCCCGGGGCATTTTCTCCCAACCCGGAATTCCGGCATGCCAGTAAATGACTATATTTCCACTTGCCACAGCCTCCATTTTTCTTATGGCCCCTTTGATATCCGACATTCCCAAGGACAGGGAGGCCACCACCAGATCATAGGGCGGCGTAAGGTGATCCATGATATCCGGATCTTCCCAGGCCCCTTGAATACAAGAGATGTTTGTGATTCCCTGGTCCATCACATAATTGGTTAAAACCCTGTGCATGGTCGTTGACGGATCCAGTGCGGTTACCTGACGGACCTTTTCAGCCATGGGAAGCGCAAGGGTGCCTGCACCGGCGCCGATGTCCAGAATGCGGAAATAAGGTTCAAGCTCAAGGCCTTTAAGCATTGCCGCCACCCGTGGAGCATGACGGATCCGATTTTTTTCAACAGCCCCCGGTGCCGGTTTTTTCCTGGAAGCGGTCTCCTTGCAGCTTTGACCCGGGTTTTTTTCCCAAGCCAGCATCTGTGATTTCCACAGCTCTTCGAGATTCATAATGCTGTCCGGGACTATATCTGCTTCCATCCGTTCTCCTTGTTTTCACCCCAAAAAAAAAGCCACAAAAGCAATGCAGATTTTTTCTGCTGTTTGCCTTCGTGGCCTTGTCATGTATCTATTTTAAGGAGCCAGCCCATACTGAATTACCGTTTTAAAAAGACAGCTCTCTTTTGCTTACCAAGTTCTATCTTCTTTAAACGGGAGATCAAAACCTGCTGATTCCCTTAAGTTCGGATGAATCTGTGATTATAACACCTGCTCATCCCTTTTTAAATCCATCCTCTTCTTGAGGAATAATTTTTTGGCTAATCAATAATCAATTGATTTTTTTTTGTCAACTTCTTTCATGGGCCTGGGCGGAACCGGAGGAAGGGTATCCCCTTCATTCAAGCCCTTTCTCCGACATATGTCGGAGAAAAGAACAAGTCCTCCTCTGAGGCACAAAAGCAACGGTTTTCTTACCGGATATCCGGTGTATTTCAGGCTTAGTCACAACATGGGACACTTTGGGGTGGGGTGAGGTTGTGACCAAACCCTGTAGTTCCATGTTTTAGGTCATGCCGTTGACAAAGCAGTATAAAGAACGGCACGGCAAGCCGGGCCGCCAGAACCAATCACAAAAATTTCCGGAGATATTCAAACCCCGGTGTCAGTTTGCCCTTGTAAACAATCACCGCCTTTTTAATTTCCGGACAAAGTCCGGAACTGTCCAGGGAAGTGTTATAATCAGCTTTCAAAATATTGCCCACAAAGGGTCGGAGCTGATTGCTGAAAAACGTGGAAGAATCATTGGGAATCTCGCAGGGCAGATTATCCACGGCCAGCACCACGATGCCGTCTCCCTTATGTCCATCGGTGACGGAGCGGGTAAGGGGGTCCACCAGATAGGCGGGCATGCCGGAATCGGTGGATTTCACATTGCATTCAATGGAGCCGTGGGTATCGCAGGTGATGTCGGCAATGCCACAAAACCGGGACGCGGGATCTTTTTCATACAGGCGTTTGATATTATCCCAGGTGACAAACCGGGGATATCGTTTCTCCCAGTACACGGCATTGACCAGCACGCTGATGGAGGGCATGTATTGTTCAAATATGCTTTCAAACCGTTCCGGATGGTCATAATATTCCTGCAGTTCAAAGGCTCTGCCCTCTTTATTCTTCACCAGATCTTCTTCTTTAAACACAGACACATAAACGGTTTTGGGATCAAATGCACCCTTTTCCACAAAGGCATTGAGATCACAGGGGGCAATACGCTGGGTGGGGAGGCAATCTAAAATCTGCTGGGCACCGCCCGAGACATTGCCGTATCCCAGTACACCGATGACCATGGGGAGAAGCTTTTCCGGCAATCCCTGCTTTTTGATGGTTTCACCGAGTTTAGAAATATGTTCTTTGGCATCGGCCACCGAAGCGTACTGGTGGGCCGCCCTGCACGCCTTGAAAGGGGTATCAATGCCGTGGTGGTCCCAGTATTCTCCCATCAAATGCAGGATATCAATGGCTCCGGCATCCCCGGCATAGCGTCCAAAATAGATGAGCCTTCGATTTTTATCGTCGGTGATCTTTTCATAATCAATGAGAGTGGCGTTGGCAGCCATAATTTTTTTCAAAAGGGGCATACCCGAGGATTGCCCTTTGATGGTGTGGGAAAAAAAGATGTAGGTTTTGTCATCAAGAATCTTTTCTTCGGGGATTTCCTTTACACCAAAAATCACATCCCCTTGTTCCATGCCTTCACAGGCCTTTGCACCAGCGGCTTCATAGCTGGCTCCGGTGAAAAAACGTTTTTCACTTTTTTCAATGTACGCCTCGGCACCGGTTTCTTCCAGAATTAATTGAAGATCGTCCGGCACGATGGCTGCTCTTTTTTCCCAGATATTTTTATCTTCCGCCCGAATGAGTAATGAGTTCATATTCCTCTCCCTGATACCCGATGATCCGGTTTAAAGTGTTGTTTTGCGCTCAACAAACTTGATGTTAAGGGCTTCAAGCTCCGCCAGCACCGGTTTATATATCTGGGAATGCACCGGAATGCAAACCCCTTTTAGATCAATTTTATCCTCGGCAATGAGACGGGCCGAGATGGCGGCGGGCAGTCCAACGGTTTTTGACATGGAGCTGTCCCCCCCCGGGGTGCCGGTGTCTACAAGGGTGGACATGGTCTTTTCCTGCCTGCCATCGGGATAGCGGGCCACAAACTCATGGTGCTGGAGCAAGAGATCCACCTCTCCGTCGTTATAGGTAAGCTTCTCTTTTAAGATATGGGCAAACATGTCAAATACGGATACCGTTCCCAAATCCAGAAAATCATTGCTGAACATGCCCAGCCACTCCAGTTTTTTCAGGGTCAGGGAGTGCTTGGGAATTTTAAGATAGGCGGCCACATCTGCCTTGACGTCATCTCCATTGCTGTGGATCATATTGGTGATAACCTGACAGGGGGTTGTCTCATGCATGTCAAACTTCATTTTACGATTCATGAGCCCCAGTTTCTTTAAAAACCCCCAAGTCTCACAATATCCAATGTTTCTCAGGGTACCGCGATAAATATTTTTGGCAGTGGGGATATCATAAAGTTTCAGATAAGGAAGCGAATCTCGGTTCACATAGGCTTCAAACACTCCTGATCCGGGAATATCGGTGAGCCAGTAGTGCTCAAACAGCTCGCAGCCGGGCACATCAACCACCACACCGTCATCCAGGTAACGACCGTCATTACCGGCAGCAAGCAGGGCACCCTCGGGGCTCCACGAAAATTTGTAGCCCAGGGGATTGTTGTTGTTGGCCATGGCCGGCAACCCGCCGCAATAGGAATAAAAGGTGGTGACCTCGCCACCGGCGGCCTTGATTTCATCAATGGTTTTCATGGCAGCCATGTGATCGATGCCCGGGTCCACCCCCACTTCGTTAAGAAAAATTAACCCTTTTTCCTTGGCCTCGGCATCCATGGCCTGCATTTCCTCTTTAACATAGGAAGCCGTAACCAGATGCTTTTTATGCTCCAGACAAAGCCCTGCTATTTTGGGATGAAAATTCCAGGGAAGCAGACTTATAACAATATCTGTCCTGGAGACAGCGTCATTTAACTGTGCCGTATCCCGAACATCCATGGCAATGGCGTTTCCCGAAGGATGCCCGTCAATCAGTGTCTCAGCCCTGCTTTGTAATTGATCTGCAAGGACGATTTGAATATCGTCCTGGGCCAGCAAATATCGCACAAGGGGGCGGGCCACAAGGCCTGCGCCCAATACCAGAATCCGTCTCATCATGCCTCCATATTTTATTGTTGCTACCGACGAGACAACACTAATATGCAAAGATCCATGTGTCAACTATTTTTTGGGCTTGATCATAACATGGGCCACATGGGGGTGGGGTCATTCATTTCATGATAATGTGTCGCCCCCAACGGGAAAGCCTGACTGCCCCACCATGTTTCATTAAAAAAAAATACTTGACTATATATTTTTATGTCGATTATAATGTCGACATGAATAAAAAAAATCTTTCCACTGAAATTTACTCACTCCTTCGGTCAAGGATACTCGACTTTAAAATCCTTCCGGGGGTAAAAATATCCGATAAGGATATCGCCACAGAATTGTGCGTCAGCCGAACACCGGTGAGAGAAGCACTGATTCGCCTGACAGGCAACGGCCTGGTCCAGAGTCTTCATAACAAGGGCTTTACGGTGAGAGAATTCTCAACCAAAGAAGTTCAGGATATTTATATCCTTCGTGAAGCCCTTGAACTGTTGGCTGTCAAACTGGCAATACAGAATATGAATCCCCAGAGAGCTCAGCTTCTGGATACCTTGCTTGGCTCTTATCCTGCTTTAATTGAATCAAGAAACCGAAATGAGTTCAATAAAGCCGATGAAAATTTCCACATGCAGATCGCACAATTCAGTGACAATACCCCCCTTATCCATCAATTAACCTGTCTCCATGATCAGCTTGCCATTCTGCGCCGCTATGCACATCTGCTGTCAGAAAGCTGGAGAGGGACCTACGAAGATGAGACCTACCGGCAGCACCAGAAAATTTTTGAATATTTGATCAACAACGAACTTGCAAAGGCAGAAGAAACCATGTCACAGCACATAAAGGCGTCAATGGACAGTGTTGTTAGCGTATTGAAAAAAAACCGGGATGAATAAAATCTTGACGAGATACTGACCTTTTCTATAGGAACTGAGAGCCCATGACTACTCCATCAAATCCGTCTGTTTCAGGCATTCGCCCCGCCATCAATGGGGTAACCGCATACAAGCCAGGCAAATTCATTGAAGAGGTTCAGGCGGAATATGGGCTGAACGAAATCATTAAAATAGCTTCCAACGAAAATCCCTATGGTCCCTACCCCCGAAGCATTGAAAAAATGACGCAGGAAATCGTAAAGCTGAACCAGTATCCGGATTCCAACTTTAAGACACTGCGGGAAACCCTGGGGCAGGTCCACGGGGTATCATCTGACTGTATCTGTGTCTCCCACGGTGCAGAAGGGATGCTGCAGACCATTGGTAAATGCTTTATCCAGGAAGGCGATGAAGTACTTATTCCCTCTGCCACCTACACCCTTTATAAAGAGATTTCCAAGGTAATGGGCGCAACGGTCATTGATGTTCCCATGGCACAAGAAGGTGTGGATCTAACTGCCCTCCAGACACAGGTGGGGCCCAGAACAAAATTAATCTGGATCGCCAATCCCAATAACCCCACCGGCACACTGGTGGATAAAGACGAATTGGAAAAACTGCTGGATATGCTGCCGGAACACACCTGGGTGGTTCTGGATGAGGCATATGCCGAGTTTGCCGATGCCAGCCTGCTCCCCGACCGCGTTTCTCTCATAGAAAAAGGACGGCGCATCATATCTGTTCGCACCTTTTCAAAAGCCTATGGACTGGCTGGCGCCCGCCTGGGTTATGCCATCGCAGACAAGGATGTCGTTACGGTGATCAACACCGTCAGTGAGCCCTTTAATGCCAACCGGGTGGCCATTGCCGGCGCCATTGCCGCCATCAATGAGGACACCGACAATTTCAAGAAGGCAGTTGCGCAAATCAAACAGGATCGCGCACTCACCCAGAAACAACTTCAGGATATGGGGTTGCGGGTTATCCCGTCCCATGCCAATTTTTTCATGTTTGAAACCCCGGTTCCCGCGCAACGGCTTTTCAATGCCCTTTTGAAAAGAGGCATCATTGTACGCCCCTGCGATGCCTGGGGCTATGATTACATGGTAAGGGTAACCATCGGAACCAATAAACAAATGAATCTGTTTATTGATGCACTGTCCAAGGTACTTCAGGCTTTTGAACTTGAAGCAAGCGGCTCCAGGAGCGACTGATGGCAACCATTCACATGCCCTATGATGGCAATGAGCTGAACTTTGATCTTCCGGATCACCAGCTGGGCGAAATCGTGGTGCCCAATGCACAGCTGCCAACTGCTGATATTAAAGAATTGATGGAACGCACACTTTCCCACCCCACAGACAGCCCCCCCCTGGAGGCGCTGGCTAAACCGGGACAGACCGTTGCCGTCATCATTGATGATATTTCCCGGCCCACCCCCACCGCCGAAATATTGCCCCCGATATTAAATCGCCTCCTTGATGCCGGCGTTTTAAAAAAGGACATATATATCGTCATTGCACTGGGTTCCCACCGCCCTCTGACCCCGCAAGAACTCATAATTAAAACCGGTGATGTGATTGCCCATGAATATACCATTATCAACACCTCCTGCCAGGACACCTCAAAAATGCTGTTCATTGGCAAATCAAGCAATGGGATTCCCGCAGAGATAAACCAGATAGTGGTTGATGCAGACCTTCGCATCGGTATCGGTGGCATTGGCCCCCACATGGATACCGGATTCAGCGGCGGCGGTAAAATTCTCCTGCCAGGGGTGTGCAGTGACCGCACCGTTGATGCCTTTCATGCCGCATCGGCAGATGTCCCCGGAAATCAACTGGGAAATCCCGAAGCCCCCACAAGACATCGCATGGAAACCTTTGTCAGAGAACAGATCCCCCTTCATTTCATTGTAAATGCCATTCTTCATCCCCACGGGGGTATCTATCAATGCGTTGCCGGACATTTCATCACCGCCCATAGAAAGGGAGTTGAATATGCAAGACAATTATACGGGGTCGCCGTAAAAAAAAGATATCCCGTTGTGATCGCGAACTCCTACCCCTTTGAAATTGATTTCTGGCAATGTACAAAGGCCTTTTGGGCTGGTGATCTCATGGCCTCCGATAAGGGACTGGTGGTGATGGTCTCTCCCTGTCCCGAAGGAACGGCAACCCACCCTCTATGGGCACGCTACCTTGAATGGGAACCCGATGAACTGGAGAAAATGTTTAAACGTGGTGAAGCATCAGACCGCAATGCCTGTGCCTTTGCCATCATGTTCAACCAATTGAGAAAACGGGTTCGCTTCGGTGTCATTACCCCCACTATCCCGGGAGAGATCATCCAAAAAATGGGACTGCTTCATTTCCAAAGCATTGAACAGGCAATTGAGCTGTCTGTACCCCGGCAAATGACACACACTGTGGCGGTGATAACCCATGGAGGCGTTACGGTGCCCCAGGTAATGGTTTGATACTCAATGTTCACTTGTTTATGTAGATAAAAATGGAACAGGGGCATGCCTGGCCCTGTCAAGCCACAAATAGCCGATGTTGTGGTCAAGTCCAGATATTCGGTTTCCATATAATCACGCTCGAATACGAGCATAAAGCACCTGCACTGTTAATGGTTTAAAGGAGAAACAGCATGAAGACAAGAAGCGTTATTACCGGATTAATTGTTACCCTTTTATTGGTGTTTGCCAGTGGTCAGGCCATTGCGGCGGATGATTTAACCCGCTTTAAAGGAGAAAAGTTGACGGTGACCTGCTGGAGCGGTCCCTATGCGGAGTCCTTCAAAAAGGCCTTTGTCAATCCTTTCATGAAACAAAGCGGTGCCTTAATTATTGTGTCGCCGGGATGGTCTGAATTCATGTCAAAGATCAAGGCATCGCCGGAAGACAAACCGCCCTACGACGTTTTCATGGCAGATGGCTGGAACTACAGTGCCGCCATGAACATCAATCGCCTGCAACCCATCAGAAAAGAAAACATTCCCAACGCCGCCCATATTTATGAAGAACTGCTCAACCGTGAACCCTGGCAGAAAGGATACGGTGTCCCCCTGGACGGCAGCGCCTACCTGCCGGTCTACGCCAAGGACAAACTTGATTTCACCCCCACCTCATGGACGGATCTTTTACGAGACGAACTGAAACAAAAATTAAGCCTTGATGCAACCTTTTATTATGGTCTTTATGCGGCTGCCTATATTTCGGATCTCATGCCCGGTGCCCAAGAGCTGTACACCGAGGAAGGTCTGAACCACGTTTTTAAAATCAGTGCACAACTGGCACGAAATACCAAGAAATTCTACAAAGGCGGCGCTGAGTTTCTCTCCCTTCTCAACACGGGTGAAGCCCTGATGGGTGCCTACTATGTGGGTGGAACCGTATCTGAAATGCGAAAGGGGGCAAACATCGACATGGTGCTTCCCACGGAAGGCTCCATCTCATGGATCGGTTACCTGACCATCATGAAAGGGTGTAAAAACGTGGATCTGGCAGAAGCGTTCATCAATTTCTGCATGGATCCTGTAAACCAGTCGGAATATCTCAAGTATGCCGGCAACTGGGTTTCAAGTTCCAAGGCGATCATCCCCGATGATGTAAAAGCCATTATGCCTGATTCCAATGATGCCTTCAAAAAGATCACCTTTTTTGACTGGGAATTTCTTAATTCCAGATGGAGTGAGCTCTCAGAACGATGGAAAAAAGAAGTTTTAAGCCAGAACGCCCAGTAATTTAGAAATCGCCCACGCTCCTGCGTGGGCTTAAATCATGACAGGGACTTGACGCCAACATGAGCTGCGGCTCAAATGGATCAAATCCAATGAACGCATACCAACCTTGTTGACTCATAAAAAGGTACGCTGAAATGTATGACGTAGAGCTTGTTGATCTGAATAAAAAATATCGCAATGTAATTGCAGTTGAGGATGTCTCCCTGGAAATAAAAAAGGGAGAATTTCTATTCTTACTCGGGCCCAGCGGATGTGGAAAAACAACCACCCTGAGGATGATCGGCGGGATGGAGGAACCCACCTCCGGTACCATTCGCATCCAGGGAAAAGATGTAAGCAATGTTCCCCCCGAAAAAAGAGATACCTCAACGGTATTCCAGAACTGGGCATTATTTCCCCATAAAACCATCAGTGAAAATGTGGCATTTGGACTTGTCCTGAGAAAGGTTCCCAAAGCCACCATAACTGAAGAGGTTAAAAAGTATCTTGCAATGGTGGGCCTTGATGGCTTTGGTGACAGATATCCCAATCAACTCAGCGGTGGTCAGAAACAACGCGTGGCCCTGGCCCGGGCATTAATCGTTAATCCTGCCGTACTGCTGCTGGATGAACCCTTAAGTGCTCTGGATCTTAAATTACGCCACCAAATGCGTTTTGAAATCAAAAGAATTCAAAAAAATCTCAAAGTCACCACCATTTTCGTTACCCACGACCAGACCGAAGCCCTTGCCATGGCTGATCGCATCGTCATTATGAACAAAGGACGCATCGAACAAATCGGCACCCCCACCGATGTCTACTTCAATCCCAAAACCAAATTTGTCTCCGACTTCATCGGAGAGATGAATTTCATGCCGGGAAAATTAATAAAAAAAGCGAATACAACTGCAACCGTTGCACTTTCCAACACCTGCTACATGGACATTCCCTGTGCGGATACTTCACGGTTGACCCAGGATGTTATTGTGGGCATCCGCCCCGAAAAACTTTTTGTTAAAACTGACCCGACCCCTTCAAACGGCGGCATCATGCTACCGGTGACAATGGAAGAGGTGACCTTTCTGGGGCAGCTCTTGAGATTTCATGTAAGCTTTGAGGGAAAAATGATGATCGTTGACGATTTTGGTGGCATCAACCGGGCACTTCGTTACCAAAAACTTGAAAGCGCCTACATTGAAATCAACCCCAAGGATTGTCTTCTCATACCAGAACAAGGTGATGTCCTGTAAACAGACCGGAGAAAACAATGGAAAGTGCCATCAAAAAAAACAGTCTGCTGGAAAAAATGCATGAGATATATCGTAAAAATAAATTTTTCATAATGTTCCTACCGGCAGTTGCAATAGTTTTGTTCTTCTTTTTTATCCCCATCCTTTCTCTACTTCGCATAAGTTTTTATTCATATGTGGAGATGGGCGTTTTTAAACCCGGTATCGGCCTGGGAAATTATATTAAATTTCTCACCGATCCCTTTTACCTGCAGGTTATCTGGTACACAATAAAAATCGCCCTTGCGGTCACTATGCTTTGTTTAATTCTCGGTTATCCCGTGGCTTATTACATTTCATGCATGACAGGAAAGTGGAAAATGTTTCTTCTGCTTCTCCTGATCATCCCCCTGTGGACCAATCTCATTGTCCGCATCTACGGATGGTTTGTCATCCTTGGCAGTCAGGGACTTTTAAATTCAATTTTGTTATCACTCAATCTAATTGAAAAACCCCTGTCCATTGTCTTTTCAACCACCGCTGTTGTAATCGGACTGCTGGACAATGTCTTCCCATGGATTTTGCTCATCATGATCAGCGTAATGGAAGGGATTGAATGGCCCCTCCTTGAAGCCGCCAGGGATCTGGGTGCCGGCAGAATCAAAACATTTTATGAAATCACCTTTAAACTGAGCCTACCAGGGGTAGCCGTGGCGGGCCTGTTTGCCTTTGTGTGGTCCGTGGGTGAGTATGCCGTACCCTCCCTTTTGGGTTCCTCTTCCCAACGGACCATCTCCATTGAAATTGCGGACCAGATGCTGAGCATGTTGAACTGGCCCTTTGGTGCCGCCATGGCCTTTGTCCTTTTTGCCATAAGTGTCTCTGTTTTATTAATCAACAACTGGCTTTCCAGCCGTTCCAATATCACACGATGATGCCATTGGCATGGGGAGAGTAACTCAAATGAAAAAAAAGTTTGATATACCGACAATCTGTCTATTCTTTATAACAATGATGGTTCTGGGTTTCATCCTGACTCCCATCTGGATCACCGTGGCTGTTTCCTTTAACCAGGGCAATTACATTGTTTTTCCCCCGAACGGTTTTTCCATCCGGTGGTATCTGGAATTTTTCAATGATTATACATGGATGATGGCATTTGAAAACAGTCTGCTGGTGGCTGCTGCAACCATGGTCATATCAACCACCGCAGGCGTCCTCTCCGCCCTGGGATACATGCGGAAAAAATTCCCGGGTCGGAACCTTATCAACCTCGTCATCATGATGCCCTTTCTGGTCCCAGGAATCATAATTGGCATATGCCTACTCATCTTCCTGCACAAGATACACCTAAGCGGCACCTATGCCGCAGTGGTGATCGGGCATTGCCTCTGGGGAATCCCCACAGTGTTTTTACTGGTACAGGCGGTACTGTCTGGATATGACTTCACCATTGAAGATGCGGCAAGAGATCTTGGCGCAGGCCCCATTAAAACCTTTTTCACCATCACACTGCCCTGCATACGAACCGGTGTGTTCACGGCCATGATTTTTTCTTTCATCACCTCCTTTGGAGAATTCAACATAGCCCTTTTTGTCACGGATCCCACCACCACCACCATGCCGGTGCAAATATGGAACTCACTAAAATATGAGGTGACACCCATCGTTGCAGCCGTCTCCACGGTGATGATCTTTTTTACCCTGGTGGGAATTGGTGCCGGAGCTAAATTCATCGGTGTGAATAAAATCACCCAGATGTAAGGATACTTTTCCATGGCCTATGCCTATAAAGATGAATTAATTGAAATCGTCGGTTCCAAGAATTTCAGTGATGACCCGGCGGATCTTCTGACCTATGCCTACGATGCAACCGAAACCCGCTATCTACCCGATGCTGTGGTGATCCCCAGCACCGTAAAGCAGATCTCCCGGCTGATGAAATTTGCCGCCCGATTCAAGGTACCGGTCATTCCCCGGGGAGCAGGCACCGGTTATACCGGCGGTGCACTGGCCTGTTCAGGCGGTATTGTACTTTTAATGGACAGATTCGACCGGATTCTGGAAATTGACACAGGGAACATGTATGCCGTTGTGGAACCCGGCGTTATCACGGCAACCCTCCACAAGGCTGTGGAAGCAAAAGGGTTGTTCTACCCCCCGGATCCCGCCAGCATGAACGCGTGCACCATAGGTGGCAATATTGCAGAAAATGCCGGTGGTATGCGGGCCGTTAAATATGGTGTTACCCGCAATTATATCATGGAACTTGAGGTGGTACTGCCCACAGGGGAAGTAATCCACACCGGCTCCAAATGCATCAAAGATGTGGTGGGGTATGACCTGACCGGTTTTTTTGTGGGATCCGAAGGCACGCTGGGCATTATCACCCGGGCCGTTTTAAAACTGATTCCCCTTCCGGAAAGTCGGAAAACCATGGCAGCCGCCTTTCCAAGCATCCACCTGGCGGCAAAAACCGTGGTGGACATCATTGCAAGCCGAATAGTCCCCACCACCCTGGAATTTATGGACCATCATTGCATTCAAGCGGTGGACAACTACCTGAATGTGGGTCTTTCCAAGGATGCCCAGGCATTTTTGCTCATTGAAGTGGATGGATTTGACTCGGAATTAAACACGGCCATGGAAAAACTGGCAATCATTTGCAAAAAAAATAATGCCATGGATATCCGGGTGGCCCGCAACGAAAATGAACGTCAAAATCTATGGAAAATCCGCAGATCCATATCCGCGGCCCTGAGCCACCTTCCCATACGGGGGGATGGCGAAGACCTGGTTGTCCCCAGAACCCGCATACCCGATATCATCGAAAAAATGGATGAAATCTGCCAACGTTATGGACTGTTTGCCGTCAATTTCGGCCATGCCGGTGATGGAAACCTTCATGTAAGTCTGGTGGAAAAAAACGGCACCGTTGCAATGGACATGGTGGAGGCTGCCAGCATTGAGATTCTCAAGGAAACAGTAAAAATGGAAGGCCGCATCGCAGCTGAACACGGCATTGGTCTTGTAAAAAAGAATAAAATAGGTCTGAACATTGATCCACCCACCCTTGATCTCATGCGGCTCCTTAAGAAAACAATGGACCCCGATAATATTCTCAATCCAGGAAAAATTTTTTCCTTCGATCCGGGGCCGGATCAGCCCCCCTCCCACAAAACTGTGAGCTTTAATGAACAAGAACACCCAAAAAAATAAACTGCCCGGAATATCTCATCTGGAAAAAATCACATCGGAATTGGAAAAATGCGCCCGATGTGGAGAATGTCGAGCCGTTTGCCCGATCTTTGATTCTCTTAAATGGGAAAAATTTTCCGCCCGGGGAAAAGTGGCCTTAACCCGGGCCGTTCTCCAGGGGGAGATGGGATCAAACACGTCCTATTCAGAGGTGATTAACAATTGCCTTCTCTGCCTTGCCTGTGTGGAGAACTGTGGAAGTGGTGTGCGGCTGGATCGTATCATTCTGGCCGCCAGAAATCAGCAAAGACAGGAAAAGGGACTACCCCTTGTCAAGAAACTGGCCCACCAAATGCTTCTTCAAGGGCATGAAATCATGGACTTATTTGCCCTTGGCGGCTCTTTTTCACAATATCTGCTGTTTAAACGAATTCCCCGGGAAAGTGGGCTCAAACGTCGCTTTCCTTTACCATTGGTGTCAAGAGATCGATATATCCCGGCCTTGGTCCATCATTCTTTTCGCAATACAATACCCGAAAAAAATCCTGCACGGAAAACGCGCCAAACTGCGGTTTTTTTCACCGGATGTCTCATTAATTATGTTTACCCCAACATCGGAGAATCCATTGTAAAGGTTCTGAACCGGTTTCAAACGGATGTAATCATTCCCCGCCGTCAAAATTGCTGCGGTGCCCCTGCTGAAGTAGGTGGGGACCTGGAAACCGCAAGGGAACTTGCCCGGAAAAACATTCTTACCTTATATAACTATCCCCATGACATAGTCACCGCCTGTGCCTCCGGGGGATATATGCTGAAAAAAATTTATCCGGGACTATTTGACAAAAGCTCCCCCCTTTATTCCAAAGCCCTTGCTGTGGCCCATAAAACATATGATATCAGCGAATATCTTGTGAAAAAAATCGGCTTGCACCAGATTCAGCAACACCTGAAACAAACCCCCAGGCTACTGGTCACCTATCACGATCCCTGTCACCTCATCAGGGGACAGGAAGTTTCAGCCGAACCCCGCCGCTTGTTGCAAACCGTTTTCGGCAACGATTTTGTTGAAATGGCCGACGCTGACCGCTGTTGCGGTTCTGGGGGAACTTACGGGCTGACTCACCCTGAAACCTCCCTGACCATTTTACATAAAAAAACCAAAAATATCCTGGATTCATCAGCCCAGGTGGTGGCCACAGCTTGCCCGGGATGCATGATTCAAATTAAGGATGGGCTGGCAAGACAGGAAAACGACATGGAAGTTTATCATATTTTAGAATTGATTTCCCATCGTCTTTCAAATGAACATCAAAAATAACAATATAAGGAGAAAAACATGGCAAATTTTAACGCAATGATTGAAGCCCTGGTAGACTGTGACATAGACAAAGTGACCCAGTTGGTAAACACAGCAATCTCAGAAAAGGTACCCGCCACTGAGATCCTTAACAAAGGACTCATCGCCGGTATGGATCTGGTGGGTGAAAAAATGGAAAACGGTGATATGTTCATCCCCGAAGTTTTAATGGCAGCCCAGGCCATGGGAAGCTGTGTGGCAACCCTTAAACCCCTACTGGGAGAGGGTGAAGGGGACGGCGGTGCCAGCGTTATCATCGGAACAGTAAAGGGAGATCTCCATGACATCGGAAAAAACCTGGTGGGCATGATGATGGAAAGTGCCGGCATGACCGTTCATAACCTGGGTGTTGATATCGCCCCCGAAGATTTCGTGGCTGAAATTAAAAAGAAAAATGCTCAGATTGTCTGTCTTTCCGCGCTTCTGACCACCACCATGCCCATGATGAAAAAAACCGTTGATGCCATCGTGGAAAGCGGTCTGCGGGATCAAGTAAAAATCATGATTGGTGGTGCCCCGGTAACCCAGGCATTCTGTGATGAAATCGGTGCAGACGGCTTTGCTCCTGATGCAGGCTCTGCTTCCAAAATGGCAAAGGCACTTGCAGCCAAATAATCTTTTTATATGAAACTCCGCCCAATAGACTGAAATCATATGAGCTTCATTTTTCGTTGTGGCTGGTGCTCACAGCCATGTAGGTTTTATAAGAAAGACTAGGCAAGCCTAACACTCTTTCATGCTTCGTTGTGGGCAGACCAAGGAGACGAAATAAGATCCGCCCGTGGGGTTATATGGAGAATATTTAATGTTTGAAGTAATCGGAGAAAGAATTAACACATCCAGAAAGCTAGTCCAGGCGGCTGTGGCAGAGCGAAATGCAGACTATATTATCAACGACGTCAAAAAACAACAGGAAGCCGGTGCCATCGAGAGCTGATGAAATTCGTATGACCCCGGCACACATTCAATGTTTTACATATCTTTTTGGATCAAACGATAAAGTTTCTTGTCCGACTCGGACAGGGGCTGTTTCAGGCTCTCAACCTTATGGAGAAAATAATGGTAAAAATCATGACGAAGACTGTCCCGGCCGGAGGTGACAAACCATTCATTTCTTCCCCAGTTGAGAACGGCATTGGCCTCATCCCCTGCCACAAACATGCCGCAAAGCATCTCCTTTCGATCCACAACGATATCAAAATAGCGATGCTTGGGGCCGGGTTCATCCAATTCAGACTGGGGATGATTCACCTGGATATCAAACATCATCTCCATGGGGGCAAGGGAGATGAACTTAACCTGGACACCGCGCTGCTCCGCCTCTTTCAAAGGTCCATTGAGATACATACCCTCCTCAGGGGAGAGCCGGACATAGATCTCCTCCTCTGCCGCATCAATCATCTCTTTGGCCTTACCCATGGCAGCGACATGGCCTTTAATCCGCCAGATAACGTCACTGCCTGCTTCCTGTTCTGCATCCTTGAATTCGGTTTCCAGGAGCGTCAATGCCGCCTCATAATCGTGGCGCAAGCGCTGGATAAGCTCCCCGGAAGGAATGGGAGTATACATGCCCTGGCTGGACTCCACCACAAAGCCCTTGTCCTTGAGCGTGCGAAGTACATCATAAATCCTGGCCCTGGGAATTCCGGAGTTACGGCTCAGCTGGGATCCATTCACCGGATGGTTACCCAGCAAAGATTTATATGCTGTGATGACGTACTTGGAAAGTCCCACATTCAGCTCTGTTATGTCTTTAATCACGTTTTTCCTCCGAATATCTTCACATTTTAAAGGTTATCGGGTGAGTAGTAACATTTTTTTAATATTGGTTCAACACCATAAACAAGTTTACAACAATGATAGATTATGATCCTGCAACCAAAGCAACAACATCATTACCGGTCATGATCAAAGAAAAAAGACTTTATTTACAAGGAGAATATTCCCTTGACAAGGAAACTCAAGCGTTGATATAGGAATGTTATCCTTACAGTGGCAACATCAACAAAAATGCGCTGGCGTCGCCGATAAAACTTAGAAAGGGGAACACTACCCATGGTTACTGTAGCACCTTCTCTTCATCTTTTAACACCGGATCAAATCCAACAGGTCCATCAACAGTCCCTGGCAATTTTGTCCACCACCGGTATCCGAGTGGACTGCCCCAAAGCCCTTGCGCTTTTTGACGAGCACTCCTGCCGCATTGAAGAGGATCACCAGGTTTATATACAAGAGGAACTGGTACAGTGGGCCCTGAATACGGCCCCATCCAGCGTTGCCGTTCACAACCGCACCGGGGAAAAACGGTTTACCCTGGGTGGCCCCTCCCAGCAATCCACCCGATTCGGGGTGGGGGTGACCAACCTGCACTACCAGGACCCGTTAACGGATCGCACCAGCCCCTTTTCCATTAAACATATGGAGACAGCTGTGCGCCTGGGCAATACCCTGGAACAATTTGATGTGATATCCACCCCGGGCATTGCCCAGGATCTGGATCCCAAAAGTGCCGATCTTTATGCCAGCCTCTCCATGGTGGCCAATACCACAAAACCTCTGGTACTGCTGATTTCAGAAAGCAGCTGCTTTGAACCGGCACTGGACATGTTTGAATCCCTCCACGGGAACCTCAGTGAAAAACCCTTTGTAATTCCCTACTTTAATCCCATCACCCCTCTGGTACTCAATGAAGAGACCGCCGAAAAAATAATGGTCACCGCCCGTCGGGGCCTGCCCTTTATCTATAACAACTACGGCATGTCCGGCGCCACAGCCCCCATTACACCAGGGGGTACCCTGGCCCTTCTCAATGCCGAACTTCTGGCCGGCATCGTCTTTGCCCAGATTGTCAAGGAAGGCACAACGGTCATAGCCGGCAGTCTCCCGGCAGGCTTTGACATGAAAAACATGATGAGTGTTTACACCCCCCACACCATGCTCATTAATCTTGCCTGCGCTGAGATGATGGATTATTACGCTATCCCCCACTCCGGGACTTCCGGCAGTGGAACCGGCTGGGGACCGGATCTTCTGGCCAGCGGGACCTTCTGGATGAATCATCTCACAAGCACCATGGGCAAAGCAGGATTGGCTCCCTTTGTGGGAGGCAATTTTGACTCCATGGCCTTCAGCCCGGCTGCTGTGGTATACGCCAACGAGGTGATCCGCCTCTCTCGCATGTTTAACCAGGGGTTCTCCATTGACGCTGAAGCGGTGGGCCTGGATGAAATTAATACCATGGGATCCGCCGGAAATTACCTGGGTGCCCCCTCAACCGGGAAAAAATTCCGGGAATTCCGATTTGAAAGCCCCATATGGCCGGGATATACCCTGGAGCAGTGGCAGACCCAGCAGTGCCCGGATACGGGGAAAATACTGCGGGAATACACCCACCAAATGATTGAAAGATTAGTCCCACCTGATGACCACGATGGACTCATGGCACAGGGAACGCAATTTATTGCAGATTATTCAAACAGTTGATTTAACCCAAAAGGAATAATTTCCTATGAAACGAAACCTACACGCCGGAAGATTGCTGGGTTCCGGGCTGAGTCTCAACATCCTCACCGAGGATGAGCTGGAAGAGATTCATCTGGCGACCCTAGAGGTTCTGGCCGAAACAGGCGTCTTTGTGGAGGATCCCGAGGCTCTGGACCGCTTTGAAGCGGGCCATGCCATGGTAAATCGGGAGACCCGCATTGTAAAGATTCCCCCCCATGTGGTGGAGGATGCCATCAGGTGGGCACCCTCCAAGGTAATCCTGCACGGCAGGGACCCCAAGCATGACATTGTCCTTGAGAGCACAAGGGTTCATTTCACCAACTTCAGTGAAGGGGTGATGATCAATGATCCCTACACCGGGGAAAACCGCCCCCCCTTTAAAAAGGATGTGGTGGATTCAGCCAAGGTCATTGATTTTCTGGATGAAATAGATTTTTGTGAAAAGGCCCTGGGTGCCCATGACGTCAACCAAAACACCGTGGCCCTTCACAATGCCGAAGCCTATCTCACCAACACCACCAAGCATTGTGCCTTTGGACCGGTGAACGGCAAATTTCTCAACAAAATAATTGATATGGGAAAGGCCATTGCCGGCGGCGAAGAGGCCTTTGCAAAACGACGGCTGGTATCCTTCACCACCTGCCCGGTGAGTCCCCTGAAACTCATTGCAGACTGCTGTGAAATCATCATGGAGTCGGCCAAGAACAACGTGGTCTGCAACATTCTCTCCATGGCCATGGCTGGCGGCACCTCTCCTGTGACCCTGGCGGGAACCCTGGTAAACCACAACGCTGAAATCCTGGCCGGGATAACCCTGGCTCAGCTGACGCGCCGGGGCACCCCGGTGATCTACGGCAGCTCCACCACAGCCATGGATCTCAAGCTTGCCGCCGCCACCGTAGGAACCCCCGAATGCGCGCTGATCAGCGGAGCCGTGGCGCGACTTGCCAGGTATTATGCACTTCCGAGCTATGTCGCCGGTGGTTAGGGCGACAGCAAAATATCTGATACCCAGACAGGCCATGAAAAGACATTAACCGGACTGATACCCGCATTGGCAGGTGCCAATATGATATACGGTCTGGGGATGCTGGAAAGCGGCATCACCTTTGATTATGGTCAGCTGGTTCTGGACTGCGAGTTTGCACGGATGATCAAACATACGGTACAGGGAATACCGGTGAATGATGAAACCCTTGCCGTGGATGCTGTCAAGGAGACAGGTCCCGGCGGTGATTACCTCATGAACCCCCACACCTTTAAATGGATGAGATCCCAGTCAAGACCTGAAATCATGGACCGTAAAATGAGAGGCGCCTGGGAAAAGGCAGGCGCCACCACAGCCTATGAACGGGCCATGGTCAAGGTAAGAACCATACTTGAAAATCATACGCCCACCCCCCTGCCCGACGATGTACTTGCCACCATCAGATCCATTGTGGCGGATACGGAACGGGAGATGGGTATTTTAAATGGAGACAACACATGAGCAACCAGATTTTAACCCGCATGGGGGATGGTGAACGGCTCTGGATGGATGTCGAGGATGTCATGGACGACATCCAGGACGGCTGTGCCGATGCGGCCAAACGCCTGGGCGTGCCGGAGCTGAGCCAAGCGGATCAGCAAAAACTGTTTGATATCCTGGCCGAACCTTCACGCATTGTAAGTGTCAACCCCGGTGAGGAGGTGGTGGTTTCCGATGACGGCACCACCATGAGTTTTTATTCGGGCCAGGACGGCGGTGGTGTGGGTACGCCTTTAAGCCGTCAACAGGCAGTGTTGACCTATGAACGGGCCTGTGGGGCAGACACCACCTCCCTTGGTCACAGCGATTATTCCTACAAGCCAGTCAAAAGCATCATCAATTTTGAGGCCAACGACTATTACAATATCTCCCAGGCCACCACGGCACCCTTCTTTTATGGTGCCCAGCCCAACATGGGGCTCTATTTCCAGCCCGACGGCCCCTGTCCCAATGCCGCAGAGCTGATGCCCCTGGGAAAAATTGAAGAGGCCAGACGCGCCCAGGAACAGGCCTGTGAATACCTGGCAGATGACCTTGAATTTGTGGGTTCCAAACTTGCTGAAGTGGGCCTTGAGGGCTTGAATTTTGACACCTCCGGATCCGCAGGGGATGCAGACTTTCTGGCAGCCCTTAAAGGGGTTGAACGACTCAAGGCGAAATTTCCCGATCTACCCATCCTCATGGGCGGGGCAGGTGAATTCATCCTGGGCATGCACGGTCAACTCACCTACGACGATAAACGTATCGCAGGCATGTACACCATCGACCAGGTAAAGGCCGTTGAAAAAGCCGGGGCCGACATCTACGGCATGGCGGTAAACACGTCCACCACGGAATCAGTTCCCTGGAATCTGGCCCGGGCCGTCACCTTTTTAAAGGCCACAACGGATGCCGCCACCATCCCGGTTCACGCCAACGTGGGCATGGGTGTGTGCGGTATTCCCATGATGGAACAACCTCCCATTGACTGTGTCACCCGGGTCTCCAAGGCCCTGGTGCAGATCGGCAAAGCCGACGGGCTGTAGATTGGCGTCGGAGATCCCATGGGAATGGCCATTGCACATATCATGTCATCATGCATGGGCGGCATGCGGACAGCCGGAGATCTGGTTGCCTGGATGCAAATGACCCGCAAGATGAAAATAAATGATGCCAAAGCATATGTTGCAGAAAAACTGGGGATTGAAGTATTTGATCTGACCAATGAAGAGGTGATGCGCGAACTCAGGAAGGACCTGGGACTCGGCACCGTCACCTCCATTGCAGGCAGCCCCAAGGGCATTCGCGCAAAGATGAAAATTGCCGAACTGCTGGACATCAAAATCCGGTCGGTGGAGTTGTTCAAGGCCCAGCTGGGCCTTTAATCCACCCAGCAAGAAAAATCACCGCTCTGATTCAAATCCGGGCGGTGAATTAATTTCATATAACGGGCATGTCCTATCGGACACAACGAAACATTAAAATGGCGATATGCCGCCGCCCCCCCCCCCCCGACGGGCAATGGGGGCCCGGACCGGAACTGTAGACAGCTCAATTGTCCGGTTCCTATTGCCCATCGGGGGGGGCGGCTCTGCTGAGGTTGCCTTGGAGGCTGCCTTTTCAAACGCCAGATCGCTATGTTATGAATTCAGGAGATAAAAAATGACCATTGAGATATTTGAACAGGCTATGGATTCCATTGTCAAAGGGGATACAGGGCTTGCAGAAGAGGCCGCCCGAAAGGGTCTGGGAGAAGGCATTGATCCCATTGAGCTGATCAACAAGGGATTCATCCCGGGCATCAACAAAGTAGGAGAACTTTTTGGCATGGGCACTCTGTTCCTGCCCGAACTGATCCAGTCTGCAACGGCCATGCAGACGGCCACGGATATGATCAATGAAGCCATTCCGGAAAAAGACTCCAGTGCCGGCGGCCGTATCATCATCGGCACCGTGGCCGGGGATGTCCACGACATAGGCAAAACCATTGTGGTGTCATTGTTCAAAGCCAACGGATTTGAAGTGAAAGATCTTGGCCGGGATGTGTCCGTTGAAAAATTCATTGACGGGGCAGACAAATTCAATGCCGACATAATAGGCACCAGCGCTCTTTTGACCACCACCATGCCGGAACAGAAAAAACTGGAAGAGGAGCTGGTAAAAGCCGGTTTGAAAGGCCGATTCAAAACCATGGTGGGAGGCGCTCCGGTGACCCGGAGATGGGCCAAACGCATTGGCGCAGATGCTTTTGCTGAAAACGCCGGAGATGGCGTTAGAATCGCAAGGGAACTGCTGGCAGGGTAAATGAGCGCAAAACTGGCCTCGGACATCCCATCCAGCCAGAGAATCCAGCCGTTGAAACCGATCCCTAAGGATTATTATCACAGAAAAAGACGGTACTGGATTTCACCACAACTGTGACCTTTGAGGAACCTGTACGGCATAAAACTTAAACCATTGAAACATCCATTAAGAAATCACTCAACCATTGAGACATCCATAAAATTCAATGCGTTATTATGACTTTTTCTGTTTTTTCATTAGAACAACCACCACTTCCATGGTATAGTCGTCCTGTGATTAAAAAGGGGTTTCGAAACAAAACAGCTCTTCAGTCATCCCATAATCAGATCACAAAAATTATTTTCATTGGGGAGTGATCGTAATTTTCATTCCCTGGTGACCCATAACCATCTTACATTTAAGGAGTAGTGCAATGAAAAGAAATTTATTTTTGGGATTACTCGTGGCAGGCTTGCTGATTTATTCTGCACAAAACACCATGGCTGCAGGAACAGTTCTTGACGAAATCATGGCTGCAGGCGTCATCAAGGTCTCCACCGACGCCAACTATGCCCCCCAGAGCTTTCTCAATGAAAAAGGCGAGTTGGAAGGATTTGATATCAGTGTTGCCACGGAAATTGCCAAACGCCTGGGTGTCAAGGTTGAATTCATTACGCCGGACTGGGACCTCATCACCGCCGGCAAATGGGGTAAACGCTGGGATATGTCTGTGGGATCCATGACCCCCACCAAAGAGCGCAAAAATGCCCTGTTATTCACCATGCCCTACTACAGCTCTCCGGCCCAGTTCGCCATCCACAAAGACAACACCACCATCAAGACCATTGACGACTTAAAGGACAAAAGAATTGGAGTTGCCTCGGAAACCACCAACGAACGATTCCTGCAGCAGGATCTTGATATCCAGGACACCAAAATCACTTATCTCTCCTGGAAACCCAGCCATGACAACTTAAAAACCTATCCCACCGATGCCAATCAAATCGAAGATCTGGCCCTGGGGGATGGTGCCCGACTGGATGCGGTTTTTACCTCCCGCCAGACCCTGGCCCAATCCATTAAAAGCGGATGCGGCACCGGTTGCCCCCTTAAAATGCTGGGTGAACCCACATATTATGAGCCCCTAAGTGTGGCCCTGGACAAGAGCCGTAAAAACAGTGAATCTCTGCTGGCAAAACTCAATGAAATTATTGACTCCATGTACAAAGACGGAACGCTTGTGAAAATGTCCATGGATTTTTACGGAACAAACCTGATTCCCAAGTTATAAAAAAAAAGGGGCAGGCGTATGATTTTCACCAGCCCTGCCCCTTTGTTAAAATTGGGCTGAAGCCCACAACATCGGCCATTGTAAAAGGAGGCAGGCTTGGCTTATTGCCCCATGACGGCTGGCCGATCTCGTGATCAAGCCCGTTAAAATTTTATGCTTCCCACGTGATTTTGAAGGAGTTTCCCCATGAGTGACCCCCAAAAGGCAGGTGGCAGTACCATCCCCCCTGAAGCCTATGCCGTGCTTGAAGAGATTGAGAACAGACAGACACGCTTTAAGCGAAACACCACCATCGCATTAATGGCGCTGACGGCTTTTATTTTCTTTTTGTTTTTCATCATTAAGCTTGATTTCATGTTCATGGCCAAGTGGGTGGGATTCATCCTCACCGGTATGGGATTTACCCTGCTGGTATCCTTTCTTGCCATCTCCCTTGCCTGCATTCTGTCCATCCTGGGTGCCCTGGGAAGACTATCCCGCAATCCCATTGCCAACAGCATTGCCACTGCCTATGTCTCCCTGATCCGGGGAACCCCCCTTCTGGTGCAGGTGTACATGTGGTATCTTGCGCTTCCCCAGCTGGGGAAAGCCCTGGAGGACCTTGGCATTAATGGCATTCAAAATCTCCTGACCCTGCCAGCCATCCCTGCGGGTATCCTGGCCCTGGGTGTCTGTTACGGGGCCTACATGACCGAAACCGTCCGGGCTGGCATTCAGTCCATCACCATCGGCCAGAGAGAAGCAGCCAAGGCCCTTGGCATGACTGAATCCCAGGCCATGCGCCGCATCATCTTTCCCCAGGCCTTGCGCATCATCATCCCCCCCATTTCCAATGAGTTCATCGCCATGATAAAGGACTCTTCCCTGGTCTCCCTCATGGGCGTGTGGGAGTTGAGTTACCGGGCCATCAAAATCGGCAGGCGATATTTTCAATCCCTGGAAATGCTGATCATGGTCGCCTTCATCTACTGGGTAATGTGCGTTATTCTTCAATATGCCCAGGAAAAAATTGAAACACACATGGCCCGGGGCGACAGGAGGACCCACTGATGAACGAAAAAAAAACAATGGTGAAGATCGAAAATCTCCACAAGGTGTTCGGCAGAGACATCCATGTGCTCCAGGGCATCAACCTCGAGGTTAAAGCTGGAGAAGTAGTGGTGATTCTGGGACCTTCAGGTTCTGGTAAAAGTACCCTGCTTCGCTGCATCAACTTCCTTGAAACACCCACGGCTGGCACCATCACCGTGGATAAACTCAGTGTGAACGCAGGCAAAGCAACAAAAGAGGAAGAAAAAAAAATCCTCCAGATCCGCAAAAAAACCGGCATGTGTTTTCAGTCCTTCAACCTGTTTCCCCACATGACGGCCATTGAGAATGTCATTGAAGGTCCGGTAACGGTGCTGGGGCAATCCAAAAGCGAAGCCATTCCCTATGCAGAAGAACTCCTGGACTGGGTGGGACTCTCCAATAAAAGGGATGTTCACCCCTCGAGGCTTTCAGGCGGACAGCAGCAGCGGGTGGCCATTGCCAGAAGCCTTGCCATGAAACCCGACGTCATGCTCTTTGACGAACCCACCTCAGCCCTGGACCCGGAACTTGTGGGGGAAGTGGTGGATGTTATGGAACGGCTGGCCGAAGAAGGCATGACCATCCTGGCTGTCACCCATGAGATGCACTTTGCAAGGGACGTTGCCCACCGGGTATTGATCATGGACGGGGGAAACTGGATTGAGCAGGGCCCGCCCGAAGATATCTTCACCAATCCCAAAGAGCTAAGAAGCAAACAATTTCTGGCCCATATCCTGAATTAATTCATTAAAAAAACGGCCATGGCAACTCTACCTTGGCCGTTTTTAAAACGCTATAAATTCAATTTATTAATAAAACCGAACTTCTAACCGCACAGATCTGCGCTATGGAAGATAGCCATAACCAACGAGCACCATGAGCAGATAAGATCACAAAGACATTTTCTTTTCCATAAAACGGATGCCAAGCGTCTCAAGTTCCGCCAGCACCGGAGTATATATCTCCGGAATCACAGGAATGCAGACACCTTTCACGCCAATTTTACCTTCCACAATAAGACGGGCGGCAATGGCTGCCGGAAGCCCCACTGTCCTGGCCATGGAGCTATCTCCATTGGGAATCCCGGTATCCACCATGGTGGAAAAAATTTTCTCCTGCCTGCCGTCGGGGTAACTGCCGATGAACTCATGGTGCTGGAGCAGAAGATCCACTTCACCGGGATTGTAAACCAGCTTCTCTTTTAAAACATGGACAAACATGTCAAACAGGGAAACCCGTCCCAGGGAAAGTTTTTCGTCACTGAACAATCCCAGCCATTCAAGCTTTTTCACAGTGATGGAGTACCGGGGAACATTCAGGAAGGCGCAAAGATCCCTTTGAAGATCCTTGCCGTCACTGTTGATGACCTGCGCCATCACCTGGGCCGGGGAGAAAATTGAAAAATCAAACAGCTTCTCCCGGCTGAATAGATCCAGCTTTTTAAAATAAGTCCAGGTTTCACAATGGCTGATGTTTCTCAGGGTCCCCCGGTATATGCTGGTGGCCGCAGGAATATTGTAAACGTCTTTGTATGGTATTGAATCCCGGTTCACATAGGCTTCAAAAACCCCGGCACCGGGGACATCAAGGAGCCAGTAATGTTCAAACAGCTCATTTCCTGCCACCTCGACAACTTCACCATCTTTAAGATAACGACCATCATTTCCCGCAGCCATCAGAGCCCCTTCAGGACTCCAGGAAAATTTATACCCCAGCGGGTTGTTGTTATCCGCCATGGCTGGCAAACCGCCGCAATAGGAATAAAAGGAGGTCACCTCCCCTCCTGTCGCCTTGATCTCATTGATGATTTTCATGGCAGCCATGTGATCAATACCGGGGTCCACACCGATTTCATTCAGAAAAATCAGCCCCTTTTCTTTTACCCTGGCATCCAAGGCCTGCATCTCCGGCTTGACATAGGAAGCGGTGAGTAAATTGGTATCCAGATCCAGGCACAGATTGGCCACCCTGGGATGAAATGTCCAAGGAAGGAGACTTATCACAAGATCAGCGCCGGTGATCATCTCTTTGAGTGAAGGTTCATCATCAATATTCAAGGTTATTATGCTTCCGGAGGGGTGATCCTCCACCAGACGTTCCGCTTTTTTCTGATCCCGTGCCGCCAGAACCACTTCAATATCCGGGGAATCCATGAGATACTTCACCAACGGCCCTGCCACCAGCCCTGCTCCCAATACCAGAATTTTTTTCATACCTTCTCCAGCTTTAAAATTTCATTATTTCAATAACTGCCATGTCGGCCCACCGACAAACCCCATACTTTACGGTTGCAATCCTGCCCGGACGGCTGGCCAGACAGAAACAAAACATCGAGACCTAACCCGGTAAAACAGAGCATAGGGCTTTATTTTTCAGAGATAAGGCCATTATTCTCAATCAGCCCTGTTTTTTATGGGACCAGACCATAACACCCATTTCCAGGATCATCAAGTCCCGGGTATATTGAGAGTGATTTCATTTTTAAGTGCATCAATGGCAATATTCCACGGATGAGTCAATTTTTCTTCAACAGTTACACCCCCCCTTTATTTCCTCCCGGATATGCTCCACAGAGTGCGAGGATAACGGTGGAACCTGTTTTTAAAAATATCCGGCACGCTCTGAGAGCGGACAGATTCACCAAGCCAAAATCAAAACAAAATGTTGCTTAGGATTATCATTAGCCGGAAAAATTTACGAATTAGCGCTACCGAGTTTACTTGGTGGACAAAAAGAGGAAAAAGCAGCAAAGGCGATTCAGGAGTCATTAAGGGATTCTGTACACAGAGGCTTTGAAAAATTTGCCAGTAAGTATGGGGAGCTATGCAATTCTCTTTTTGATGAGACATTCCTTGAAAATAACGTTGCTACCGAATTTTCAAAACTATTAACGAGGACCGGAATACCAGACGCAATTTTCACATTAGGCCTTGAGCAAAAATCAAATTTACAAAGTTTAACTTTTAACACCCACTCATACTATTGTCCAAAACATGAAGGTCGAACAGAAAAAAGTGCTGATAGCGCAGGTGAAACAAACATACTATATTGCAAACAATGGGGTACAGCATGCAGGCCAACCGAAAGATTTTGGAAGGGAAGCAACATCCAGATAGGGATGCTCAATTCCATTGTATAAATGAGCAAGTAGCTGAATTTCAAGACTCCGGGCAACCTGTTATCTCAGTCGATGCAAAGAAAAAAGAAATACAAAATCTCTCGAACGAACTGGGCATTGATATCCAAATTTGTCATTTTCCGTCAGGTGCCAGGAAATGGAACAAGATAGAACATCAGATGTTCTCTTTCATGAGTAAAAATTGGAGGGGACGTCCGTTGGAAAGCCTTGCAACAATAGTCAATCTTATTGTTAATACAACTACAAAGAAGGGGTTGAAAATCAAAACTGATGTAGATTCGTCTGAATATAAATCTGGAATAAAAGTTACCGATGAAGAAATGGCCAGCTTGAATATTCTTAGGGATGAATTCCACGGAGAATGGAATTATAAAATTAAACCCAAGAATCGTTTTGCGCACCAATTTAAACGCATAGGTTATTTTTACTCAAAGCCATAGAACCATTTGGGCTGAACACAAGCCTGAGCTAAAAGGCGATTCCGGGCTCAAAGACAAATTCCTCGATCTTGTGACGTGGTTAGTCCAAAGGCAGTTTGCAGGAGTACTGGAATTTAAAGATGAAATATCACGAATTCGGAGGTCATGATACTTAATTTCAACAAGTGAAATACTGACGGGTAAATCGCAGATTTCAAAAGCTCACGGCGGCTGTGCCGCCGTGAATCGCTGTGTTGACTACGTCCAGCACCGCGATTATCGTGTCAGGCGCTCAAGCGGACGAAATCAAGTGTTCTTGTTCCGCATAGGTTATTGAGTATGATCTCAATGGCCCAAATGTAAGAAACAAACCCTATGGAAAAATGATAACAAGGTTTCCTTGGGTCCATTGCTTCCTGATCAGACAGGGCTTAAAAAAAACTGATTGCCATTGCCCTTACCCTGAACACCATTGATATCAACACTCAACCAGCTTTTTCCATGAAGGGATTTGAAAAACGCAGTCGTCTGCCTCCTGTTCCATCCGAAGGAAGAGGGGCGCAGGCAGGGTAAGTGTCAGGATATCGTCTCGAAAACGCCTGCGCATTACCTCCCGGCCATCGGTCCCCATCATGCCCAGCACGGCCCTGGGGAACGCTGATTCTGCCTCGGAATAGGCAAAAGCGGTTATACTACAGCAATCCGTACCCTGGGGAGCCCGAACAGGGTCGGTCCCTTGCATGACCGACCCTGCAAGCGTTGCAAGGCCTGAAAACTCAACCGGATTTACCGGAAATATTATGGCGCGGATATTCTCATCAAAAGAGGTGCGGCTCAAAGGTTTAAACAGAACGTACCTGTACGGAATATCGTATCGTGGAAATTCATGAAGGATCCACTCCTTGGCCAATTCCGAACTACAATGCCTGCGCTCGCCATACTCGTACATGGATCGCCAGTTCTTAGGCGCGGCCTCCATTGTTGCTTGAAATGCGGTCCTGTTTACTGCTGATTTCAGCCCCTTGCTAAACAAGGCGGCATGCAAATCCAACTGATCATCCGATGCATCGAAATCGGTCCCAAAACCCAATGCTGCGCGACCGCCTGTGCAGAGGATGCTCTCGCGACTGCCGCCGGCAATTTTGCCGCATGTGCTGGCTTGGGCGAATAAATAAAGAACACAACCGAATTTGCCATTTTTGTACTGGAATGAACCGGCGGGAATGGTATCGCTCCAAACCACTGCCACCGGCTCGAACTCTGGCCTGAGATTTTTCACAATCGTACTTTTCATGCTGAACTCCCGTAAATAAAAGTCTTACCCGGTTTCATTAAAACGTCATGAATATCCGGGTCTAACAAAGTTAACTTACAAAAAAATAGATGGCTGCAAAGGCACTGATAATGCCCACCCCCTCTTTCAGGGTAATGGGTTCTTTTAGAACCAGCCATCCCAAAGTAAGGGTGATCACCGGTGACAATGAAGTAAACATGGCCACCACAGACACCTTTTGGTACTTGACGGCAAAAAGGAAACCAAGAGCACCGGTAAGGCCCACGATCCCGGTAACAACGGCCAGACAAATGCCCTTGGGATTGATGTCCGGCCTGAAATCCAGGCGAGTGAGAATTACGACTCCGACAATGATAGCACCGATGACTTCATAGATCATGGCACTCATGGGACTAATGTACCGGGTGGTAATTTTAGGGATAAAGCTCCATACGCCCCAGCATATTAGGGTCAGGGACGCTGGCAGAATCCATTGGGATATCATTTGGAAAATCTCCTTTTTAAAATTTCAAACAATTAGGCCCTTAATAACCGACCACCGTTCCTTTTATGTTCCCAAAAGCGTGACACGACCGTCCCAAATTAAATAATTGCCAAATCCGGGGGGATAATATAAGTCTTCCCCAGGAGAAACAGCCCATGACCCAGATTGAATTTTTATTTTTCGGTCCCCCGTGTTTCCGTGTTAACGGTACGGCAGTAAAGATCCGCCGGCGCAAGGCCGTCGCATTGGTCGCCTACCTGGCTGTTACCGCCAAACCCCATTCCAGGGAAAAACTGGCCACCATGTTCTGGCCGGAAAGCGACCCGGCAAGGTCCAGGGCATCACTTCGAAAGGCTCTTTCGCTCATAACAAAGGCGCTGGGCAAGTCCTGGTTGGACATTGACAGGGAGACCATCGGTTTTGTGCCCCATGAAAACCTGCAGGTGGATGTGAACCGGTTCCTGGAACTTACCGCCGTGCTTCCCCGGAGCAAGGGGGAGGGAAAGCGGGACAGCCCAAAGCAGATCAAACCGGAACAGACCAGATCGCAACAGATCAGGGCGTTTGAAGAGGCGGCTCATATCTGCAAGCCTTCTTTTCTTTCGGGGTTCTTTCTCAAAGATGCCCCGGATTTTGAGGACTGGCAGTTGGAACAATCCGAACGGCTAGGCCAGCGGGCTGCTGAAGTCCTGGAATACCTTACCCGGTCAGGGATGGGCCGGGGCGCATATTCACAGGCGCTTTCCCATGCCCGGCAACTGGCCGCCCTGGACCCCCTGAATGAAGGGGCCCAGCGGCTGTTGATCCGCCTTTATGCAAAAACAGGGCAGCCCGGCGTTGCCCTGCGCCAGTATGAAAAATGTAAAACCCTGCTGGAAAAGGAACTGGACGTCCTGCCTGAAGACGAGACAAGGGCACTTGGGGAACGTATCCGGGAAACCGGCAGGAACGGGGAGTTCAAATCAGCCGCAACCCTGCCCCAGATCAGGCTTCCGGCCCAGTCCACACGCTTTGTGGGCCGGAAGGATGAGATAAAAAACCTGGCAGGACTAATGGCAGCATCTGAAGTACGGCTTCTTACCCTGACCGGGCAGGGGGGCGTCGGCAAGACCCGGCTGGCCCTTGAGCTTGCTAAAAATCTTATGGATTATTTCCCCTATGGGGTGTTTTTTATCGGGATGGCAGGCTTAAGGTCAACCGGTGAACTTGCCAGCGAACTGCTCAAGGCCCTGGGGCTTGCCTCGGACAGAAAAACCGGATTGGAAGACCAGATATTTAATTTCCTGGAGCACAGAAAAGTTCTGCTGGTAATGGACAATTTCGAACATCTGCCCCAGGCAGGAGGCCTTGTTCTGGAATTGCTGGCAAAGGCCCCTTTTCTTAAAATCCTGGTCACATCAAGAACCAGGCTCATGCTCGAAGGGGAACATCTTTTCTGCGTATCAGACCTTTCCCGTCCCAGGTTTATTTTGGCTAGCAGTGAAAAGGCAGCTGCCCTATGCCGAGCGAAAAAAACCTGGGATGCGGTTGCCCTTTTCCTTTCCACAGCCGAAAGAATCAGGCCGGATGTAAAACTGAACAAGGATAATTTTCATGCAATATCACGGATCTGCGACCTGACCGGGGGCATGCCCCTTGCCCTGATACTGGCAGCCGGATGGATGGATGTATTCCACCCGGAAGAAATTGCGGACAGGATCCAGGAAAGCCTGGATTTCTTAAAGACCAATATCCGGGATATGCCTAAACGTCACCAGAGCATATCGGCTATGTTTGAAACCTCCTGGTCCTGTCTGACCAAAAAAGAGAAAGACCTTTTGATGAAGCTTGCCGCTTTTCAGCATAGCTTTACGCTTAAGGCGGTGTCCCGGGTTGCGGGAATCGACCCGGAAACCGCAGCACTTAAGACAACGGGGCTGGTAAGAAAGTCGCTTCTCCGGGCAGATCCTGAAACCGGACGTTTTGAAATGCATCCTTTGCTGAGGCAGTATGCCCGAAAACACCTGTCGGCATCCGGCCTAGAGGATGAAATACTGGATGCCCATAAATACCATTACCTATACCTGGCCCGTGAAAATGAGCACGGCTTGATCGGTGAGACAATGTTGGCCTGCCGCAGAAAAATGGATGCGGAATTTCCCAATATCCGTCAGGCATGGCAAAGAGCCGTGGACCAAAAAGATCTTTTTACCCTGCTTCGTGCTGCAAAGGGTGTATACATCTATTTTGACATGCATACCCGGTACCATGAAAGCCGCGCCCTATTTCAACCGGCCAAAGCCCTTGTCATGGAAATGGCCCGTACCGAACCCTGCCCGGATATGTCCCTGATTCTCCTTTGCTGGCTGGATATGGCCGCAAGGCAGCGGCTTTCTGCCCGGCAGACGTCAGAGCTCAAAGAGATGGCCGGGCAGTGTTTAAGGCTTGCCGTAAAACAAAAAGACCGGTCCGGCCGGGCATTTCCCCTTTTGCTGATGGGGGCTGTGGCCCAGAAAGAAAATGCATGGGACAAAGCCATCCGCCTCTTTGGCCTGAGTCTTAAGGTGTATCCCGGCATTGAACAGGCCTTCTGGGTGACGGTCCGCATGGGGTTATGTCGGCAGGCCCAGGGCCGGATGGACAAGGCAATGGAATATTTCTGGCAGGGTCATAAGGCCGGGAGCGAAGTAGGCGATGAGATTAAAAAGGCATGGACCCTGTGCAATATCGGGATCTGCGAACTGGGCAAGGGTAACCTTGAATCAAGCCACCTTCGCCTTCAGGAGGCTGCGGATGCCTTTGGCCGGATCAGGGCACCCTTAGGCATGATGGCCGCATACGAGGAACTGGGCCTGATCTCCCTGCTGAAAGGAGACCTGGCCGGGGCTGAAGCTTTGACCGATTTGGCCCTGGATATGTCAGAAGATTTAGGTCTCGCCCTGTCACGGTTCAGAAATACCCTTGCCCTCAAGGGCGTCATCTTAATTGCAGCGGGGCACCCCGGCCGTGCCGAAACCTTTCTTATCCGGGCCCATGAAAACGGACAATCCTTTTTCATGGCCAGCCTGGGAATGACCTTTCTTGCCTGTTTGAAAAAAGATCCGGCATTGGCCAAATTCCACTTGGGGGCAGCTGCCGCCACCCTGCCGTTGGTTCATAAACCCCACTTGAATCTTTTGCACCTGCTGGCCAGGGCCTGGGTTTTGGTTGTGGACAGCCAGGACCTGCAAGCAGCAAAGACCCTGGATTTAATCTGTCATCACCCACTAAATCTTTCCGGGCTTTTCCGGGTCTGGGACCTGCCCGGGCAGCTTCTTTGCCAACTGAAGTCCAGGGGTGAAGATGCTTAATTACAACAATCAAAATGAACCGGTCAAGCCGGTTATTTGAAAACGTTTACGGCGGCTTCGCCGCCTGAAATCGCGGTGCTGACTGAGGCCTGCACCGCGATTATGCCTTGAAATTTAATTAATCCCCTCAATTAATAATCACAATGAAAATATAGGAAAGTTTAGTAATAGAAATTATTAAAGGGATCGAATATTTTTTAGAAACAGTTGAAAATCATCCCCAAGCATTAAAAAAATAGAAGAATTACCTCCTGTATGGATAGAAAATGTATTAATCGTTGAAGATAAACCAATGAGATCTTTAAAAAACGCTGAACAATGCCAATCGTTGATGCCAGAATTTGGTAGATACATTTATTAATCAAACAGAAGGGTATAGCAAATGCACAAATACAAACAGATGGTCACGCCTGCCCCTCCCCACAGGAGCCCATGTTGTGACCAATCTCCAAAATGCCATGAGCCGGGAAAAGAGATTTGGTATTTGAGTATTAGTTATTTATAGTTATTAGCAGTAATTTTAAAAAATCAAAAAATGATTATATATAAAAATATAAAATACAAATCAAAATTAACTTGAAATAACCACAACAACGATGTATGTTTCGGTCAGCGTAACATTAATAAGAGGAATTTATGTCTGCATCAACAAAATTATCAAATTCAGTAAAAGCACTGTGCTTCATGGCCCGCACCTGGCCGGAACCACAAACCAGCAGTGCCATTTCCCGCTATACCGGGATTAATGCATCCAAGGTCCGAATGCTTTTGTCCGCCCTTGCCAAAGGTGGATTGCTCAAAACCATCCAAGGGCCTTCCGGGGGATTCATGTTCCTTAAAGATCCCATGGAAATTGATCTTCAGGAAATTTATTGCGCACTGGAGGATCGAAAGGCCTTTCATCTGGATGTCACCGCTGATCCGCTTCATGATAAGCAGGAAACCACCCTTGTGAACGGTTACTTTCTGGATTTGTTCGCTGATATCCAGGTGGAAATTGAAGCAAAGATGAAAAAAATAAAATTGTCCCACATTATTGAAGAAATTGACAACAGAAAAAAAAGCGCAGCGTCGAAGGATAAATGTTTCGCGTAAACACCCCCCTTTATCTGATCCGATGGGTGGGACACCGGTCAGGGAAGAGATGACGTATCGACGATGCCTTTTCAAGGGAGAAATGAAATGACATTCATGGAAAAACTGGGATTAAAGGATATGAATCAGGGCGCATCCACGGGCCTGAACTGGAATGACACCAAGGATCAGGGAACCCTTGACATTGTATCTCCGGCAGATGGACAAAAGCTTGCATCTGTGTATCTGGCATCCCAAGCCGATTATGAAAATATCATTGAACAGGCGGCCAAAGCCTTTATCCAATGGCGAAGGATTCCGGCTCCCCAGAGGGGAGAGGTGGTACGTCAGATCGGAAATGCCCTACGGGAAAACAAAGCGGATCTGGGAGCTCTTGTTTCCTGTGAAATGGGCAAATCCCTCCAGGAAGGCCAGGGCGAAGTGCAGGAAATGATCGATATCTGCGATTTTGCCGTGGGTCAGTCCCGCCAGCTGTATGGGTTTACCATGCATTCGGAACGCCCGGAGCATCGACTTTATGATCATTACCATCCCCTGGGTATCGTGGGTATCATTTCCGCCTTTAACTTCCCCGTGGCCGTATGGTCCTGGAACGCGATGATGGCGGCGGTATGCGGGGATACAAGTGTGTGGAAGCCCTCTTCTAAGACACCCTTGACGGCCATTGCCGTTCAGAATATTCTTAAACCGGTGATCCAGGCAAACCAACTGCCGGAAGGCCTTTTCAACGTGATCGTAGGACGAGGTGCAGATGTGGGCGAGCGCATGCTGGACGATAAACGGGTGCCGCTGATCTCCATCACCGGTTCCACACGGGTGGGACGTCATGGGGCAGAACGCATTGCAAGACGGTTCGGGAAATCCATTCTGGAGCTGGGGGGAAACAATGCAATTATTCTGACACCCGCCGCGAACCTGAAACTGGCGGTGCCGGGCATTGTTTTTTCCGCCGTGGGCACGGCCGGGCAGCGCTGCACCACCACCCGCCGGGTCATTGTCCATGAATCCATCTATGACAATGTGAAAAATCTTCTGGTCAAGGCCTATGAATCTGTGAAAATTGGGACTCCCATGGATGAAGCCAACCACATGGGACCGCTCATTGATACCGGAGCCGTGGCCGATTATCTCAAAGCCCTTGATCGTTTGAAAGAAGCAGGTGGAACTGTCCTCACCGGCGGTTCCGTGCTCCAAGGGGAAGGGTTTGAATCGGGTTGCTACGTGACCCCGGTGATAGCTGAAGCTGAAAACCACTATGACATCGTCAGGGAAGAAACCTTTGTGCCGATACTCTACCTCATCAAATATACCGGAGATGTGGAGGCTGCCATTGCCCTGAACAATGAGGTGGATCAGGGGCTTTCCTCAGCTATTTTCACAGACAGTCTCCAGGAATCAGAGGCATTTCTTTCCGCCGCCGGTTCCGACTGCGGCATTGCCAATGTCAACATCGGTACTTCAGGGGCCGAGATCGGAGGTGCCTTTGGCGGGGAAAAAGAAACCGGCGGTGGGCGTGAATCCGGCTCTGATGCCTGGAAGGGATACATGCGCCGTCAGACCACCACCATCAATTACGGAAAAAGCCTTCCCCTGGCCCAGGGCATTAAATTTGATATTTGATTTGGGGCTTGAGCATAAACTCTGACACCCGTCACAGCTGGCTGGCCGACGGGGTCAGACTATGTGGTATGAGAGCCTGAGTTTTTTATCAGGTTCTATTTTTTTGATAACTATCTGTGTTTCAAGGCAAATTTCAACGAAAGCCTCCATAATGCAAATCTGCCCCCCCATATGGCCCATGTTGTACCTCCCCCCCATAAGCACGCAAGATAATGAACCTTGCAGTCCTGATTGAATCACAGTTTAAAAACTGATGAAGATATTGAAATATCTACCTATTTTTTCCTTGGAAGACCAATTAAAAATGGAAAATATTTTTTAATCACATCTGCCACGGGGAGTAAAATCAGGATGCTTACAACGGCATAGGCAATGGAAATCAAAATGGATTTTTCCTTGATGCTTGATGGTATTTGAAATCCATACACAAGGATTGCCGTTAAAAAAGGAAATACCAGCAAATGCAGAGGAAAAATAATCAGGGTGCTATCTCCGATTTTTGATATCAGGCGGTTGGGCGGAATCTGCATGGCCATGAGGCTCCAGAATAAAATTCCGGATAAGGACCCGGCATAAAAATAAAAATAATTTCCATAATTTCCGGCCACCACGGCCACCTTGCCATTTACAAAACTGCATGAAGCATAGCAGGCCAGACAGATGACGGTAAGGTACCATTGCAGGGCAGGACGTTTCTGAATATCACCCATTAAAACTTCCCGGCACAGATACCCAATACCGTAAAACACCACCATGGACAGGGCAATATCAATGTTCCATGGCAGCCTGAAACCATCGGGGGGGTTAATCCAGGTGTCCAGGTATCCTGAGATGGAAAACAGCAGCAGCGTCACAATAAGCCAGAACCTTGAGGGCATTTTTAAGATGAAGAAAAAAAGGATTTCCGTGATAAAAAGACATAGAAAAAACCACAATACTGTGTTGTGATCCATCCAGTGGTTGATGCCATTGCCGTAAAAAATGCCGATGAAGGTTCGAAGAGGGCTTATGGCCAGCTGGGCCTGACTGCCGAAGTGGCGAAAGAGAAAAAACCATAAAATATAACTTAATATAGAGAAGTTAAAATAGGGAATCAGGCGACTTATGACCTTTTTTTTCACATAGGTTCCAAATGGGATGTCTTTAACAGTTTCCTTCACAAGAAGTCCTGACATCCAGAAAAAAATTGGCATGTGAAAGGAAAAAATTAACCGCTCCACCGGTTTGGGCAGACCAATGGTGTGGCCGATGACCACCATGAAAATGGCCATGGCTTTCAGGGTGTCGATCCAGATAATGCGATGGTTCATGATGAAATCTCCTGCGTCTTTTAGGCCGGCATAAATGGACAGCCGACGTTCCGGGGCCGGATTGGTTGGCCGTTGGGGACGGCATCATGGCATTCTCATGCCCCATTGGCTCACCCAGGAATGGTAAAACACAGATCATCTCGCATCAGAAAGGGGCAAATTTCAGGAGAGGAATTTTCTCAATTTTCGTTCTGCGGTGCTTAAATGCCTTTCCAGAACTTCCTGGGCCTTTGAAATATCTTTTGCCTTGAATGCTGCCAGAAGATCCCAGTGATCCCTCTGGGAGACGTCTGAACCTTCCAGGGTATCATAATAAATGACCAGAAAGCGGGACACATTGTTATGAAGGGTCTGAATGGTATTCACAAGCAGGGGCATAGCTGAGGATTGATACAGGGTTTTATGAAATTCCCAGTTGAGATCGGTCCACTGGCTTTTGTCGTTTTCATTGTCAATGATTTCAAGGACACTCTGGGCCCGGATAATATCCCGCACCGGGATGACAGGGATGGCATTGGCGATGGCAAGATTTTCCAGGACAATGCGCATAAGAAAAATTTCTTTAATTTCAGCCAGGGATAGACCAGACACCACGGCACCCCTGTTAGGCATGAACGCCACCAGTCCCTCGGATTTCAATTGAACCAGGGCTTCACGCAGGGGGATTTTACTGACTTTGAGTTTTTTGGCAATCTGATCCTGGCGCAGGGGTTGATTGACCTTGTACTCTCCCTGGAAAATTGCTTCTCTCAAGGTATCGGCAATGAATTCTGAGGTGTTACCGATATGTCTGGAACGGCTTGATGATTTTTCATTCATGTCCGGGACATTATAACTGTATACGTTTTTTGTCAATGCCTGTTATGCGCCTTCCCGTGTAAAAGGGAGGGATTGATCATAACTGATTAAAAAGTGTGGATACTGTTGAAGGGGATGAAAAAGGGGATACGCCGCCCGGGCTTGATCTGTTTTGTCAGCACGTCGTGCCGCGTCCACTGGGCCGTCAGTTCCACGGTATCCATTTTAATGATGACATCATAAAAAAATCCCCTGGAAATTAGCCGGGTGACCACCCCTTCCATGGCGCAGCAGGTGTTTTCCGGTCCGGGGTTGTCATGGAGAATGGATTCGGGTCTCAGGGCCATGTGACGATCTTCGCATCGGGGCAGATTGCCGTTTTGACGGAACAGCGGAGCCAGGGCCGGGGTGGACGCGGCCCGGACATAGATGTTTTTCATGCCGGTGAATCGGGCGGTAAAAGCAGAATTGGGCTTCTCAAACAAATTTTTTATGGTGCCCGTCTGTTCAATGGTACCGTTACGGATGATGGCACCGTTTTTTGCCAGAAAAAGAACGTCCGAAAAGCTGTGGGAAACCATGATAAAGATGGAAGAGAACTCCAGGTGCAGCCGCTTTAACAGGTTTTTCAGGTCATCCTGGAGCATGGGATCAAGGGCAGACAAGGGTTCATCTAAAAGCAGTATCCCAGGGTTAAGGATCAGTGCCCGGGCCAATGCCACTCTCTGTTTTTCCCCACCGCTCAGGGTTTTTGGGTATCTATTCAGCAAGCGTGACAATTCCATCTGATCCACCAGCTGATCAAATCGTTTAACTGTCCCGGCCCGGGGAAGGGCATGGTATCGGACCCCATAAAAAATATTTTGTTTCACGGTCATGTGGGGAAACAGGGCAAAATCCTGATAGACAATTCCCATGTTTCTTTTTTCCGGGGGAAGGGTGTTAACATTCTTATTGTCAATGGAAACGATACCCGAGGAGATGGGCATCAATCCCATAATGGCTTCAAGAAGCAGGGATTTTCCTGATCCCGTAGGGCCAAGGATGGCAAAAAAATCATTGCTCGGGATGGACAGACAAATGTTTTTCAGGGAAAAAGCTGGCAGGGTCACACAGACATCATTGAGATTGATCATTATCTTTCCCCTCTTTCCCTGGAGAGCAGACGCATGGAGATAAAAAGCAATAAAGAAATTAAAATAAGCCAAAAGGCAACGCACTGGGAGTATTTCAGCCCATAGGCCGTGAATCGTTCATAGATGAGCACCGGGGCAGTCATGGGGTGGTAGGCCACGATGACAACGGCTCCGAATTCGCTGATGGCCCGGGCCGTGCACAGCACCGCCCCAAGCATCATGTGCCGCCACACCAGGGGCAATGTTACCCTAAAAAAAGTGGATGTCATCCCCGCTCCCAGGCTGCGCGATGCTTTTTCCAGCCGCAGGGGGATGGTTTCAAACCCTGATTTCACGCTGTTCACGTAAAAGGGGGCACCCACAAAGATCAATACAGTGACAATACCGGTGAGAGAGCCCATGATCTCCACATTAAAGAAGGTAAGCATCTTGCCCGGCAGGGTATTGCGCCCGAAAAGGCTTAAAACGGCGATACCAATGACCGGGTGAGGAATCATGATGGGAAGATCCACCAGCCCTTCGATGATGTTTTTCCCCCTGAAGGATTTACGGGCCAGGATATATGCAAGGGGAGTACCAAAAATCACTGCTGCCAGGGTTGCACAAAGGGCGGTCATGAGACTTCTTAACAGGGCCTGCTGTACGGTTTTTTCCCGGATGGTTGAGATCAGGTCTGCCATTTCAGGCATGGTGATCATCCTGCCAAGGGGCAGGATGACCAGGAGAACCAGGGGGAGGCTTAAAAGGATGGCGAAAAACCAGAAAGCATCGGAACCCCTGGTGAGGGAAGGCGATTTCAAAATGGATCTAATTTTTAACCTCGACAAGCTCCTGCAGAGATACCGGCAGGGACGTTTTTATCGCTTCTGAGGTGATCCTTGCCGGAATAAACGGAGGCTGGCCCATATCTTCCAAGATCTTAAGTCCACCCTCTGGGGAGAGCAGGTAGTGAAGGAATGCTTCGGCGGCTTCGGGGTTGCTGCTGTTCTTTATCATGGTGATACCGTAGGTGCAGGATTTACCGTTGAGGATTTTCCAGGTGCCCGGTTTTTTGCCGGTGACCTTTACCTCGGCCTGTTTGTAGAAGGCATCATATTTATAATTGCCAAGGTTGATGTGATCATCAAGCTTTACATATTTAAGGCCGTGCTGTACCGCCACAGAGAGGTATTCCCAGGCGTAGTCCATGTTGCCGGTTTTTAAAAGATTGACAAGTTCCACGGACTTGGGACGGACATTCTTCATGGGGCGGTTGGAAAGGAGTTGTTCATACAGTCCCGGGATGTTATAGAACTTTTCCGCCAGCTGCAGCACCATAATGCTTCTATAACCGCAGGGGTCAAGATTGGGGTCTGAATGGCCCCATATCACGCCCTCTTTTTTGAGAATTTCGTACCAGTTGTCCGCCGTTATGGTGTCGCTGTGTTTACTCTGATCTGTATAGCAGAGCACCAGCTGGTTGGTTGCAAAACGGATGTTCCAATCGGCAAAATCAGGAATCAGGTTGCCGTCGATCACCTTGTAATCGGCCGATGCCATGATATCCGCGGGTTTTCCCACTTCTGAAATGAGCCGGGCCATTTTGGTGCTGCCGCCAGCTTCCCTTAGGAGATCAACCCCGGGGAACTTGGCTTCAAAGGCTTTTTCCATGGCTGCAAAGGGTACGGAAAGGCTGCCTGCATGGAACATGATCAGTTTGCCGGTGGGGGCCGCCTGGAGGGAGGTCGCCTGGAACACCAGAATAAGGAAAAATGTTATTATAAAGCGTAATGATTGTATGGCATGGTTGGATTTCATGTGATCTCCCTTTAATTCACCCTTTTGTTGTAAATACCGGTTCTGACACCGTCATTAAAATTAATCTCCTGCCACGGGCAGACCCATATTCCGGTTCCCGACAGCAATCTTTTTTTATAAAAAAAATAAACTACAACAGGTTCCTTTTCAAAAAATGAGTATATACCCATTTCCTCTAATAATTCTCATCTTTGAAGTCAAGGTAAATCTGTAAATTTGGAAAATCATGGATTGGAAATCACCGATATCAACCATGGATAACTTATTAAAGAGGCACAAGAGTTCCCAGACCCATTATTCTTGCTTTTTCAAGGATAAGAGTGCCCACGGCCAAATCCTGCACGGCATTGCCCACAGATTTAAAAAAGGTGATCTCTTGTGGGGTCAAGCGGCCCTGTTTCTTACCGGAAACAACTTCCCCCAGCTCTGCCATTATATGAGCAGCTGTGATGATACCGGCGGTAATGGGCTGGATGATATCACCGGCTTCGGCACAGCACCCTTCTTTTTGATCCACAAACAGCCGGGAACGTTTCACCGTTTCCGGCGGAACTTCACACATGTCCGGGCGATAGGAGCCAACGGCGTTGATGTGGGTCCCGGATCTTACCATGGCATCTTCAAACACCGGGGTCAGAGAGGTGGTGGCCGTGCAGATGATGGAGGATTCGGCAAGGGCCGTTGCCGGTTCCGAAACCGATACCTGAACACAGAGTCGTTCCGACATTTCCCCGGCAAATTTTTGGGCACTTTGGAGGGAACGGCTGATAATATGGACTTTTTTTATGGTCCTCACAGCACACACGGCTTCAAGCTGGGTGCGTCCCTGAATCCCGGCACCGATGATGGTGACAATGCCTGCATCTTCATGGGCCAGCAGATCCGTTGCAAGACCGCTGGCAGCCCCCGTTCGTATGGCTGTTAAAACTTCACCGTCCATGATGGCAAGGGGCCTTCCCGTGGCGGCATCAAGTATCTGCACCATGGCATGAATCAGGGGCAGGTTTTGTTGTGGATTGCTTTCAAAAACTGTAACTGTCTTAAGCCCGATCTGACGGTTTTGGGGAAGATACACCGGCATGAACAATGCCGTACCGTGGGCTTCGGGGATGGACATCTGGGTTCTCAAGGGAACCTGGGCCTCGTGGGAAGAGAGCTGGGCAAAGGCCCCCTTCATGGCATCAATGGCCGATGGCATGTCAAGGCAGGCGGCCACTTCCGCTGCCGATAGAATCAGTATCTCATTTGTCGTCATTGCATCTCCTTACAACAGATCGTGGTTTTTTTGCGTGGGATAAAATCTTTTGATATTAAACTACATGACTGTTATCATAATAAGATGATTTTAACACAGCTGTTTTGTCAAAGGATAATTTTAAAACTTGAACCTGACCCCCAACGAACGCAAAACATTTTATCTTCATCTTGCCTACGCCCTTCTAAACGGTGTGATCCAGGGCGTGCTAGCCCTCAACGAATTTGTCTTTATAAAAAGCCTCCACGGTTCCAACTTTCAACTGGGATTCCTCTTTCAGTTCAGCGTGGTGGTGTTCGCCTTTCTGTTTATTTTAAATGAATTTCTAAAACGCATTGTCAACAAGAAAAAGCTTCTGAAGGTGGTGGGTATCATCAGTCATCTACCCATGGCTTTTCTTGTCTTTTTTCCCCATGCCTACCCTACCCCCATATATAATTATCTGTTTCTCCTGATATTTCTCATATATTATATGGGATGGCCGGTGACCCTCCCCCTGATTAACCTGTTCTTGAAAAACAGCTACAGTCACGCCCATTTTTCGACCCTGTTCAGCTATGCCACTTCGGTGAGCAAGGTGACCATGCTGGTGGTCACCTTTGGGTATGGGCTGCTCCTGGACCTTGACAACTACGTGTTCACTTGGATTTTTCCCGTGGTGTCACTGCTTGGCATCGGGGCGATTTATCTTTTCACCCGCATTGAATACCGGCAACCGCCTCCGCCACCGGAAATCCTTACCCGGGGGATAAAGGCCTCCATCCGGCAGTCGGTTGCAAACATGGTGGATATTTTACGAAGTAACTCAGCCTACCGACATTTTGAAATCGGGTTCATGCTCTACGGCATCGCCTTCATGATCTCCATCACGGTGATCACCATTTTGTTTGATGAGTTGCTGCACCTGAATTATGCCAGCGTGGCCTTTTATAAAAACGGATACAACGTGGTGGCAATTTTATTGCTGCCGCTTTGCGGGAGGCTTCTGGGCAGGGTGGATCCACGGATCTTTGCCGGGATCACCTATCTTGCCATGTTTTTCTATATCGTCTCCATTACCCTTACGGAATTTTTTCCGTTTAATTTTGAAATATGGGGTATCCAGGTGTATTATATGCTGGTATCGTACATGTTGTTTAATGGTATGTTTGTGGCGGGCATGGCTCTTTTATGGACCATCGGGTCTGCCTATTTCTGCAGAGATGAAGACACAGCAGAGTATCAGTCCCTGCACCTTTCCCTGGTGGGTGTCCGAGCACTGTTTGCTCCCCTCGCCGGTGTGTGGCTTTATCAAATGATCGGTTTTGCCGGTACATTTTCCATTGCTGCAGGTTTGCTGGTTATGGCCATGGGGGTTATGGTCTGGTCTTATAAAAAATTTTGAGTCACAATTGGCATACCAGGGAATTGGTCACAGCATGGGCCACATGGTGATGGGGTCGGCTTGATCACAATTAAGCAGGAGAGCAGGAAAATGGGAATACGCCCGTTCCCCAGCTCTGACTTGAAACCTGCCGGTGTTTTTTTTACAATAATAATGTGGCATCCTTCATTCCCAGTTACGCTTTCCATCACCCCCATGGGAATGGAAATTTACAAAAAAGTGTAAACTACTTTGCAGGATAAATAATGGATGTCAATAATGTTTATCTGAAATGGAGATTGCCATGGAAAAACGTGATGTGGAATATGCCATTATTGGTGTGGGCACAGCAGGGCTGGGGGCATTCAGCCGAATTCGAAAACAGACGGACAGTTTGCTGTTGATTCAACATGGACCCTACGGAACAACCTGTGCCCGTGTGGGGTGTATGCCCAGTAAAATGCTGGTTACCGCATCGGATCTGGCCCATGCCATTGATGGCGGAAGCTTTTTCGGTATTGATGCCAGCTATCATGTGAATGGCAAGCGTCTGTTTGAGAGGATTCATAAGGATCGTAGGGAAAAATTTGTTGGTGGTGTTTTAAGATATGTCGATTCCATTCACCCTAAATTCAAGGTTGAAGGGCAAGCCACATTCATCAATCCCCAAACCATTGATGTGGATGGCCAATTGCGGATCAAGGCAGACAAAATCATCATCGCCTGCGGTTCCACACCTTATGTGGCCCCGATCTTTGCACCGTTACGCCACGAACTGGATACCAGCGATACTATCTTTGAGCTTGATGATCTTCCCCGGTCCATGGCGGTTGTGGGCCTTGGCGTGATCGCCCTTGAAATCGGGCAAGCATTTCACCGCCTCGGAGTTAAAACCACCCTGTATGGCCACACGGGTCGCATTGGCGCATTTACCCATCCCGATATGCAAAACGAGGTGATGCAGGCCATGCAGCAGGAACTCGATATCATCCCTCAGGGAGAATTTACCAGTGCAGTCAAGGTGAAAGATGGATATGAACTTACATATCTCACCCCGGATGGTGAGACAATAACAAAAACCTATGAGCGGGTACTCATGGCCAGCGGCCGCCGATCCAACCTTCGAACCATGAATCTTGAAAACTCAGGACTTGTTCTTGATGACCGGAGCTTACCGCTATACGATCCTTTAACCATGCAGTGTGGTGATTCGCCAGTGTTTATATGTGGTGATGCCACGGAGGATCTGCCCTTGTGGCATGAAGCCTATATTGAAGGTAGAATTGCTGCTGACAGTGCCATTGATTTCCCTTTACGTAAAGAGGGCAAAAGAACCCCGGGAATGGGAATCTATTTCACCGATCCTCAGATGGCTTGTGTCGGTGCGGTTTACAGCGCACTGGATCCGGGACAGACTGTCATGGGACAGGCCCGAATGGACAGCGGACCGCGTCATAAAATTTATAACGATCACCAGGGGATGATGCAGGTCTATGTAGATAAAAGCAGCGGCATATTGCTGGGGGCGGAAATCTTCGGCCGTGGAGCCGAGCACATGGCCCATACCCTGGTTCTGGCCATTGAGCATGGCCTGACAGTTGAGGATATCCTGCAGATGCCGGTCTATCATCCCTCGTTGGAAGAAGTAATGAAGACGGCGTTGACCAATGCATTGTTTAAATTGAAGTAAGGTCAACCCCCATCATAAATTTGGCGTGGCAGCATAAGCCCCCCTTGATTTACCTTGACACACATGAATTCACAATACTAAAATACGAACATAGGGTGTGAATATCCGGGCTGTCGGCTCCTGATTCCAAACCTATGTTCCATCCTTCTGCTTACGCCCCTGTCCTTGATCAGCATACCCATGCTTTCATTACCTTTCTTTTGTCTGTCAAACGGAAACAGCCATACCCTTTGAAGCAATTCAGGGCTTGATCACACCATCTGTCACCAGTGATAACTTGTGGTCAGAAGGACCAAGCCCCTTGAGTTATCAAAACACCATCAACGTTTTTTACAAAGGAGGCAACCATGAGAATCCAACCCCAGAAAATTATGTGTGCCATGGATTTTTCCGATTACAGCCCCACTATCCTTTCCTATAGCGTGGCATTGTGCAAAGAGTTTGGTGCCCGGCTTTTCCTGTGTCATGTGGTGATGGATGTTCCCATCATTCTGGCCAACAGCACAAGCTCACTGGACCCTGTGCAGCTCCAGAATCATCATAACCAGGCTGCTTTGGAAAAACTCGAAAAAATGTCAGTTGATCTTCCCGTTCCCCATGAACTGGTCATTGCCAAGGGAAATGCCGCCGACGAAATCAGCCGCATCGCCAGGGAAAAAAAGATTGATCTGGTGGTCACCGCCACCCAGGGCCAGTCCGCCATGGCCCGCCTGCTCATCGGTTCTGTCACGGAAAAACTGATGAAAACCGTCCATTGCCCCCTTCTGATACTCCACACACAGAAGCATACCTTCATTCCGGCCCCAGACCACACCATTAAAATGGACAAAATTCTTGTGGGATGTGATTTTTCCCCGGATTCCCGGCTTGCCTTTGATTACGGCATCAGTCTGGCCCAGGAATTCCAGGCCACCCTGCACCTGATTCATGTCATCAAGCCCACAGAAAACCTTGATTTGAAACAGGATAACGAACTGGACATCAGCCCTGGGGACTATTACCGCCTAACCTCATCACGCAATTACATGGAAATGAGCCCCGAAAAACGCCAGGAAAAACTCAGGCGAATCAGAGAGATCAGAAACAGACTCACCCAACAGCTCCACCGCATGGTCCCCGAGGACAGTCGCCATTGGTGCACCCCGGAAACCATGCTGCTGGATGGCGAACCCTACCGGGAACTGATCCAGTATGCCCGGGATGAAGATATGGATCTGATTATTCTGGGCATCCACGGCCATACGCTTTTGGAAAAACTCATGGTGGGCTCCACCACCCACCGTGTCATTCGTCAATCCCCCTGCCCGGTACTGGCAGTACGACAGACTTCCTGACTTCTCCACACCGGGCCCTGGACATTGCTTGCCAGGGCCCCTTCCTGAATACACATGGCCCACCACCACATCTCGTTGCCTCTTTAAAGCCGACAGAAATAAACAGATTCCTTCATTCCCGGGGCAATTATAAAATACCGATGATAAAAAATATAAAGGGCTTGACAGCAATAAACTCGACTGGTATGTCTTTGTGTAAACTGTGATACTTCTATGGTATACTACGGATTGAAGTTTTAAGATCGACATGCTCAAGTCCATTCCCGGAGGAAATGGGAATACGGATCCCGAAGGCAATAGAAGCTTTGGCTTTTGTTACAACCATATGTTTGTAACGGCATGGACGTACCCGTAACGGCTCGATGGAAAAACAACACTCTTTAGATCCCATGGCAACCCATGACTCGATGAAAAAGGAAATAAAAAATGACGGATAAAAATTTAGATCATGGTTTATGGGCGGCCACAGCGCCGGCAGCCCCTGTACTAAACCGCTTTGAAGGAGATAAAG